>PAQE01000003.1 GCA_002709705.1 Methanobacteriota archaeon
TTTCGGAGTTTTAGAAGCGATGGCAAATGCTCTTACTGCTCAGAGAGATTCTGGGGAAGATGAACTTGCTCACAATTCTGCCGAAGGTATACTCAGTGCTTTAGAAGCAAGAGGTAGAGAAATAGGCAATGGAGACGCACTGTTGGCCACAGATGGCGTGATAGGTGACATTTCAATGCGCGAAACAGCCCCTCTAGAGCCATCACATCCTCGCCCATATGTCTACTTGACAGATCCTGATTCACATCCAGATGGATGGCCAAACAATCTACTGGATACTCTGTTTAATTTGCCTCCGAGTTTTACCGACCCATTAGCGATAGGTGCCAATACATACTCGGTTTATGTTAACTACACCGCTAGAAATAATGGTCCTCAACATGAAGCATGGGAGTATGGAACTTTCACTGGTGACATACTTTCGATAAATGGCGCAGGTATTTTTGAAAACGCAATAGATATTGATGGTGATGGAAGCAATGACGTTGCAGTCGGGCTTTCGATTGTTGGCTTAGGCACTCAAGGAGAGGGCTGGGGAGTTCAATGGAGTGATGCATTGATTCCTACTATTGAAGAGATATGGATTCGACCCAACTTCCAGTGGAAGGTTAGAGTTCTAGACCATAACGACCCATTGTGGGATGACATGGCAAGCATGGAAGTCTCGCTGATGAAAGGCGTAGCTTACGATTTGACCTTCACAGGTGATGGAGAATCATATGCGTTGGTTATTGATTCTAGATTTACCCAACCGCCACATGATTTCCAGGTACGCGTTGGGCTAGACCAAATGACTCTAAGTGTGACAGATACTTTCACGAACATATTACAAGTGTTGAATATTTTCAATGGAGGAGACGAATCCGGCCTAGAAGTCACATCGGTATCAGCACCTTATGCGATACTAATCTCTAACCCAAACAGAAATTCAGCGAACGAACAAACAGATTGTGAGGATTCATCTTGGTATGACCCGATAGCTGACCACGGTGCAGAAAGTAGAGAGCACAAGTGTGGATATTCAGTAGGCATTGGTTATGTCCATTTCAAAGAACCCGATTTAGATGGAGTCAGGGATTTAGATGAAATAGGATACATCGACGTTGGATTACATCCTGTGGATGGAGGTACCTTGATTCCTCAAGAGGTAGATTTAGTGATTCGGAAGGATAATGGATGCGAGAATTCATTTGACAATATTGAAATTTTCAGCGATACAGACGCTGACTTATATTTCCATTATTTTGAAGATCGCTCGGCTCATGTCGAGGAAGGAGGGCAATTTGGAAACATTACCGATTCACGCGGATGGGTTAGAGATATGCCAAAAGGTACCATGCCTCAGGAAGAAATTGATGCGATATTCACATTGATTGGAGAAGCACCTGGCTCATCGAATCTACCAGGTCAAATGCCTAACAGATTGTCTCTGATTATTTCGATTAAGAATTACACAGCCGATAATTCTGCTAATGTTGCTGACTCTAGTTTATTGTTTGACCCTAGTGACAACAGGTGGAATAGTTTGATTTTAATTGCAGGGACAGAAAGAATAGGGAAGTTAGAATATGTCTCAACCTTCCAAAGATATGGCTATGCAATGGATTCATCCTCAATGGAGGTGGAGATTATCGACTTGCCAGAAGTTGTTGCAGTGTTCGGGACATTCGAAATCCCTTCGTCGAATCGGATAAGAGTCGAATTTGGTACAGCGCCCGATTTACTTAGCGAAGTTTTGGATAATGTAGTTCTAAATTTAGTTGAAATCATACTTGACTTAGGTACTATTCTGAACGGGCTACCTGAAGCAATAGTTGGCACAGCAGGCGAATCAAGTGGTGAAATATTCTTGCAAATGTATGACCAAGTTCGTGAATCTTGGAATGACGGGAGTATTCGTTCTGAGACTACGGTCTCAAAATTGAGCTTAGCAATCGGCAGCAGTCCTCATCCGGTTATGGACAAGAATCACATTTTACTTGCTGAGGACCTAGATTACACGGATAGTAACGGAAATGTCGATGGAAAGTATGGTCGGATCAATGGTCCTCTTGTTCCTGTTGGAATGAGTGTGTTAATGACAGATATCTCCGGAGTATCATATTCATACGATCAGAATACAGATTTGCGTACAATATCACTTTCAGGAATCTCTGGCGAAGAACTAATCATTGGTCATTTAACCCATTTCTCTAACACTACCGACGGTGAAGTTAAGCAATTTGCATCCATATCAAACCGTCCAGAAAATCTGACAATTTCACAGCAGGGGTCTGTGATTACTTATTCTGCCACAGGCGAAATTGGTACGATTACATACAGTGGAGAAGGTGGGGATCAATACAATGCATTGCGATTGAATGGATTACCATCACAATTCCAGTTAGAACTGGGCGATACTTTGGCTATGTATGCTCCTGATGGGATTGATTCCATAGAGGTGCAAATATCAAACGCTTCTACTCCCTTGACCATGGATGAAGACCATGCAAGATTTTGGATTGATCAGAATATTGGCGAGGCTAGTATGTCAATGAAACTATCAAATCTAACCTCAGTTGTTCTCAATCCTCCTGAAGACCCGGGTGCGATTGGTCGTACAGGAAACAGTGAACTGGTGATGAACAGAACCGGCTCAGCACCTTTCAGCATTCTGCTTGAAGATGTGAGCGATAGGAGTGATGAATTCCTGGGCCTTTCCGGACGAATTTATCTAGATCCCTTACCAGCAAATGTAACACTTTCACTACCATCTTCCGAGAATTCCGATTTAATCTCAATTCCAGAATTTGGCGATACAGATGGCATTCTTGCTCTCTCTTTCTTCCTCACAGGAATGATTGATTTTGGTTCTTCAATCAACGATTTCGCAGTGGAGAGTATGGTAGATTTGGGCGATGCTTCGAACATTGCTAGTAACTTGAGTCTCGGTCTTGATTTGATCACCGGCGAGGAATTTGACATAACCTTAGATGTCAAAAAGGGAGTAAATGTTCCAGATGAACCAAGATGGGTACATGGCATCTCGGGAGAAGTGTTGGAAGCGACACAATTAGTATTCAATTATTCAATGATGCCGGAGTTCACTGAAAGCTCAAGATTGGTAGTAAGCGAAGCACTTGATGACTTTAGAATCACAGAATTGGAAAGGCCAGATGTAATTCAAGCCTTGAGTTGGGCTGGTTTATCCGATGCGACTTCTTTGGTTGACGCAATGCAAGACGGATATATTTCTGCTAGAGAATTGAAATTATTAGACAACGCCACTCTGGAAAATGAGGGCGTAACCTTTGAGCAAAGGCGATCTTGGCACAGTAAGATCTGGATGCCACAACTTCCTGCTGGGTTGATTGAGTTGTCTTACGAGGTGAAAATCGAAGATGAAGTGCCTATGTTCATCATTGAGGCGTCGCTTGACGATTGGACACCGTTCCGCCCAGTGTTTACTATTGAATTGAATGGATTGACTAGAACTGATACAATGATGGTTCTAACTGGGTTAGATACCGAACTTGAAAGAAACGTAAATATCAGTGCTACAATTTCCACAGAATCTGATTTAGTTATTCCAAGAACTACCATCGATATGAATTACAGCCTTGGGGAGAGATTGGACAATGCTAGAGTTCTGCAAAACAATCAGTTGAGAGGAATAAGAACTGAAATGATGATGTTTGATGCTCCCGCAACAGCAACGTTGTATTCAAAGATTGGAGATATATTGCAAGCAGATTT
The DNA here is from genome assembly GCA_002709705.1 of Methanobacteriota archaeon. Taxonomy (GTDB): domain Archaea; phylum Thermoplasmatota; class Poseidoniia; order Poseidoniales; family Poseidoniaceae; genus MGIIa-K1. The sequence goes on from PAQE01000003.1 coordinate 3,736, forward strand.
GACAGTTCCTCCCGCTGAAAGGATAGAAGGTCGAGATTCAGCCGATTCGATGATGTTACAACAATTAAGAATGGTGGATGGAATTTGGTGGCCATCCACGATGTTCATCAGAGACGTGCCTGGAGAAATGCATTTACTAGCAGCGCCTGCTGATAACTTCGATATCCATGAAGAGTATTCATTCCAAGGAATGTTCGAAATGGCTTATTCATCCAACAGCGATGAAATGGATCTGTTTATTGAAACTAAAGGAAAATCTCAGAACATTCGTGGTGATAACCTAATGCTTTCTGAAAATTTACCGGATAGGTTTACCATGGAAGTCACCGAGGAATATGGTGCTAGAATTTCTGCTTCTGGAAATGGTGTTGAAAAATTGTATATTCGTAGAAGTAATTCTCAGATTCAGGACGGGGTAGAAATTGTCTCTGCTGAACTAATTGGAGAGAATTTGAAAGGAGCTGAAGTTCACATTTATCGCCCATTAGGCTATCCTGTAATTGTTGTAGATGGAATCACTGGGGGAAGAATTGTAGCAACTGCACACACAGAAGTGGATGTGTTGGGTACAGATATTGATGCCAGAGGAGTGTTATTGGATGCACAATTTACTGGTGGTATACCAACAGCATCGAGTGTAGGAGTAAATGGAGTAGTTTCAGATTTATCTTTGATTGGAACCCTTACGGGTGGCGAAATTGAAACGACGCACATAATGATTGGAGATCCAATCTCATCATTAGTTGCGACTGCAGTGGCGGCGGTGACTGGATGAGTGAAGAATATGACGAGGATATGGAGCAAGAACTCCATGAAATGTCTCAAGAAATCGGTGAGCGCGTCAAAGAAATTGCTGAGAGCATCCATCCGATGAGAGTCGCTTTGGCAGGTGTTGTCTTGATTATGTTAATGGGTGCTTTAGCATCGACTTGGTATTGGGTTATTCCGCGCGATGATGTTGAAATTGAAGTCATGTACTTGCAGAGAAATGGGCACATTGTATTAACAGAATTAGTGAATGATGGTAGTAGAGAAATTACCGACGTAACCCTCACGGTTGAGTTCGTAGACTCTGAGAAGACTGTATTGGACGGTTTGCAAGTTTCTTTCGATTCTATACCCAGTCATACAAGTATCTCAGGAGACAAAATGGAATTAGATATACTAGGTTATTCTGTTTGGGATGAATATACCATACAGATTGAGATTATTTGGACCAACTTCAAGGGTGAAGAGCACAAGGAACAATTTATTCACGTAGTTTCGGATAACATTACGGAAATATTCCATAACGATTGTGAAGAAGTAACGTGGTTCTTTTGAGGCTATTCAAGGTAACTCCTAAAACGAACTTTCAACGCCCGAGGAATGTGCGTAGAGCCTTCTTGCTGCTCATTATATTCCTTCTTTCAGGAATACCGGTCGTCAATCAACCGGTAACCTCTGATGGGGAATCCAATGTAGAGTGGATTAGGTTTGATTTACCTGAAGATTCAATGCGCAACTTAGTAGGAGAACTTGATGAATCGTTAGCTCTCGAACAACGCCCTCTATTAGCACATTCAAGATTAGGGATTCACGACGCTTCAGGAGTTCTTTTCAATAACGATATTCCTGAAGAGTTATTGGTATCAAGGCCCGATTTATTGTTGGTATTAGTGTCCACTGATTATCGAATATCGGAAGTTAGGAGTTCTATTTCCGACAATCCTGGTATAGAGGTAAGAGAGTTTATTTCCCCATCTGGTTTAATGATTCAAGGTACGCAGAATGGTCTTAGCAGTGTAAATTCGATTGAAGGTGTTGCCTCAGTCCAACCGGTACCTTTGGCGATGCTTGTTGATTTCACAGTAATGGAGTCTTTTGAAAATACACCAGTTAGAATCGAATCTTGGCGTGCAGATGCAATATTACCAGGCGTTGACATTTCTGATAACTGGGGTATGAGGTTACATCAGGAACTCGATTTCGTAGCGAATAATTTCTTGGACGAATCTAAATTTGCTGAAACAGGACGTTATGATGGGTTCACAAAATCGTCTATTGCAAAGATTGCAGCCGAACCATCTGTAGCGTGGATTGGTCCACAACCAAGCCTTACAATTTGGAACGACCAATCTCGAAATCATATGAACATCAACGCAATGGAGCAATATTACACCACAGACCTAGACGGTTCAGGACAAATCGTTGCGGTTGCGGATTCAGGATTAGACCATGATCACGGTGATTTTGGCAATCGAATTATTGGCAATGTGGATGTTATTGGAGATGGTTCTACGGCTGATGCCCATTCTGGGCATGGCACTCACGTGGCTTGTACGGTACTGGGTGACGGCACAAGAGGAAATTATGCTGGAATTGCACCAGAAGCGGAGTTATATTTCCAAGCAATGGAAAACGATAACAATGGAAATTTCCAGTGGTCGAGCATTAACAATATGCTAAACACTGCATATAGCAATGGGGCTAGAACTCACACAAATTCCTGGGGTTCATCATCTTCATCAGATTGGGGAGCATACACTTCTACATCTGAGGATGTTGATGACAGAGCTAGATATTATGACCAATATTACAGCGGCAGAGAAGGATTGACTGTCTTGTTTGCTGCCGGAAATGATGGACCAAACAGTGATACAATTGGGGCTCCGGGTACGGCCAAGAATACCATCACCGTCGGTAACTCACAGAACAGATATTCGGGTGCTCCAAACTCAATTATGGATGGTTCCAGCAGAGGTCCCGTCGATGACGGTCGAATCAAACCTGACATTCTCGCACCAGGTGGTTATGTTCGCTCTTGCAGAGCCCAAGAGGCAACTGATACTGGTGGGGCAACATGGTCTAGTAATTGGTATCTAGAATACACTGGTACAAGTATGGCAACTCCGAATGCAGCAGGGACTGCAGCACTAATTCGAGAATATATCACAGAAGTCGCTCAAAGGCCTGCACCCCAAGGTGCTTTAGTTAAGGCGTTGATGATTTTAGGTGCCAGAGATGTTGGTACTCGTGACATACCGAATATGGATGAGGGATGGGGGCGAATAGATCTCAAAGGTACCCTAGCTCCGAACAATGGTCGAGGAATATGGGTCGATGACCGTTCAGTATTATCTTCAACTGGTAATTCTAAGAGTTATTCATTCAACATAACGACTCCAAATCAGGCATTCAAAGCAGTAGTTGCATGGTCTGATGAAAGAGGTTCAAGGTTTTCCAATACACAATTAGTAAACAATCTCAATTTGTTAGTTACAACTCCTAGTGGAGTTGAGTACAAGGGGAATGAATTCTCACAGGGGCGTTCAATTCAGGGTGGGAATTATGACACACTGAACAACGTTGAGGTGGTCTTGGTTGATTCTGCAGAAATGGGACTTTGGACTGTGAAAGTAACAGATGCAGGTCATTCAGGTTCTCGCGCACAACCCTTTGCAGTTGCTGTTTCCGGCGTAGGGGTCAATGATTTGAGACCAGATCCCTCGCCAATTCCCTCATCATTTACCACAGACATCTCGATTCCTCAAGTCGGTGATGATGTTTTGGTAGAGATGCAGGTTTCCAACCTTGGCAATGTTGAAGCGGAAAGTGTAGAGGTTATTTTCCAGGAAGAAGGAGTATATCTCAACACACAAACCTTCGATTTAGGACCTGGTGGCTCTAAGGTTCTGTTTTGGAATTGGCAACCTCAAACCGCTGGAGCAAGAACTCTGACCTTCTTATTGGATTCTTCCGATACTATAGATGAAATCAATGAGGGAAATAATCGAATGGACGTCGTAGTCAATGTAACGACTCCCGGAGTAAGAATTGAATCAGCTTCCTCGACTGTAACCTTGAGTGATATCAATGCCACATCTTCATCCTGGCAGGTCACTTTAACCAATACGGCCTTGCTGACCACAAATGCATCTATATCATCAACTGGCGTAACTAGTCCCAGCAATTCTCAATTATCTTGGTATGTCGGTCTTGACCAGACAGATTTCGAACTTGATGGACAAGAAGGGGCATTGGTTAATGTTACGTTAGTTCATCCTTCAGGTCCAGAACCTGGTATGTATCACATCAATCTCTTAGGTTATGATGAGGATAACGATGTCAGCAGTCCTTACGTTTTGATGTTAGATGTTCCACTGTTGTCTGATACTAGGTTAGAATTTGATTACACAACAATTCCAGTTAATCCATCAAATGTAACATCCATTGATATTAGGCTGTTTAATTTAGGAAATAGTGACATTGGGTATGACTTGTTCCTAGAATCTCCCCCGGGATGGTATGCAGGTTTCGATGATCTTTCAGCCCAAGGTGGAGCCAACTCCGCATCGACTGGATTGATGTTAGAAGACGGACAGATGACAATCGGGATTTCATTTACTCCTCCTCAAGTTATGACTTTGGCTGGCGCAGAATTGACAGTTGTTCTGAAAGTTGTATCGCAGAGTGAAGAGGCTAGAATTGTAGAATACGAATTGCCCTTGGTAGTAGAAGAGATTTCATATGTCACAGTTGATTTAGAATCTTCATTTTCATCAATAACTCCAGGGAATACAATCTCTTTGCAGTACAGTGTTGAGAATAGAGGCAATGTGGATTTGATGCTAAATCCGAGTATGCAACTACCTCTTGGATGGATGCAGAACACCATTCTTGAAGATTTTGAACTGTCTTGGACAGAATCTAGAAATTTTGCAATTTCAATTACCGCTCAAATGGATGCTAGGAGTGGTGAAATCAAGTTGATTATGGATTCAAATCAGTATTCATGGAGTCATTCTGAAGACATAGAGGTGGTGGTGTTACCAAATCCAATTCTTACTTTTGCATCGGTAGAAATCGGCGGAGAGACTTGGTCCAATATATTTGGTCCAGGACAACATCCAACAGGCGTTCCTATCAATTACACTTGGTTGGTAGAGAACACTGAAAGTGCACCATGGAGCCCTTCAGTCACTCTACAATTAGACAATAATCTACTGGGAGATTGCACCTCTCCCGGAACAATATCGAAGGGAGATATCAACCCAATGACTTGTACAATCATCATATCTGCAATGGCAGACCCTTCATCTGAACCAGAATTCAAAGTTACATTGTCAGGAGATTTGGTTTCGGTTAACGAAACTGTGACTATGCTGGTTGCTCTTTCCAAAGAGGTATCTTGGAAGGTTGATGGGCCATTGACTCTAGAAACTGGCGAGCCATCTGTTTTGCAGTTGACAATAACAAATATTGGAAATACATTAGTGTCAGGGGCAATAGAGACAACATCTCCTAGTGGCTGGAATGTTGAATTTGATGGAGCGGACTCGGTTAATCTTGAAGCCGGCCAATCTCAGAAGATTAGGTTGGACATTACCGCAACAAAGCCTAGTGATGGAACGCTTTCAATTTCAATCAGTGGAGCTGACGATGTAATCAATTCTAAGATAGAAATGGATGTTTCTAGCGAAGGCGAAGCGATCACGGACGATTCTTCAGGCATGTCTGCGTTAAATTGGTCTATTTTGCTAATTATTCCTTTATCCATAATTGTTGGACTTGTAATTTTCCTGAGGAAGAGAAGGGACCATTCAATTCCATCTTCAGCGCCTGCTCAAGGAGCGTTTGTTGCACCATTGCCACAACCAAATGCAACTCCGTGTTTTGCTTGTAGGCAACCGATACTATCAATGATGCAAGGCTGTCCATCATGTGGAGCTAGATATCATTCTGTTTGTAAGGTTGCAAATTGCGTAAACTGTGGCGCAAATTCAACGACTTTCGTAAATGTTGAGTGAATGAGCATTTGTCCATAGCCTTTTCATGTGACTACCCCGACCGGGGTTCATGGAACCCCGCAGAAAAGACACTAAAGCCGGTCAAGGCATCACCAGTACTCTGTTGATTGCATTGATGTTATTTTCATTGGTTCCAGCAATGGCAAATCCAGTTACTGCGGACGATTCTGGACGAGATGCAAACATTTCAGTATCCATTTCTCCGAGTGCCCAAACTGTAAATCCTGGAGAGACTGCGGAATACACAGTTCGCGTATACAATAACGGTGCTAATCCGGTATCAGTAAATTTGGCGGCAACTAATGAACAAGACTGTAACGGATACTCCTCGACAGTCGGGCAAATTGGGCAGCCGATTGATGCTGGAGATTATGGTGAAACATTCCTTAATGTCACTTTAGCACAAAATGCTGAAGGATCTTGCATCACAACTGTAACTGCAAATGCCAATGAGCAAGTTACTCCTCCTGACCAACCAGGCCAACCAGCACAGCAATCACAAGATGTTGAAACAACTGCTGGAGATGGCGCAGGATCGACAGTGTTTGCAGTTGATCTTACTATCGACGCACCAGTGAATCCAACATGGAACGGAGAGTCGACAATTGAATGGGACGTTGAAGTCGAGAACACAGGCAGAGTCCAAGAAACCATCCAATTAACCGTTGATCCAAGAAGCGGGTCTGGATGTAAATCTGATAGTAGCATGTCCATTAGCGTCGACCCTGAAACCGTCACTATAGACAACGGTTCTTCAGAGTGGGTCACCGTGACCTTGGAAGTTCCTGAAGGAAAGGAAAGCGACAAGTATTGCTGGGAAATTGAGGGCGTTGTAACCAACGACCAGAACCCCAATGGTAGCGCTTCAGATACAGAGGAGTTCAGCCTTTTTGTTCCGGAATTGAAGAAGTGTTCCTCTTCATTGTCCAAGACAAGTCTATCTCTTGAACCGGGGGAAACCGGTACTCTTGTAGCAACATATTCTAACGAAGGAAATACTGATTGGTCAATCAGTGTAGGGTTCAATGGTAGCAAGTCCAATTGGGCATCTGTTGATGGAGCATCAAGTGGAATGTTGAATTACAATAATGGAAATGGTGAGAAGGAATTTACAATCGAGATTACTCCTGACGATTCTGTTGAAGCAAATACTCAGAATGAGTTTTACATCGAAGGTAAGGATGGAAATATATGGAAATGCCGCACTACAGTTACAGTTACTGTAGGGCAATCACATGGAGCTACAATGTCATTGGGGAACTCAGGCCTCTATAATGTTCAGCCAGGCCAAGATGCCACTACCACTCTAACCGTAACAAATCAAGGTAATGGGCCAGATACATTCAGAATTTCTGCATCCTCTCCTCCTACAGGATGGGCAGTTTCATTGGAATCATCAACGATTTCTACACAATCAAGATTTAGCAATGAGAAAACTGGAACTATTGATGTTACAATTTCTCTTCCATTGAATGCTTTAGCAACAGAAGAGGTAACAATCACATTCTCAGTACTTCCAACATCCAGTGGTGGTGCGTATGCTACTCAAGATCTTACAATCACTGTTAAGGCAGTGCACGGGATGAGTGGAGGAGCCCCTGCTGAAGACCAAACTGGCAGGTCGGATACCACCGTAAAATTCCCGATTACAGTAACAAATGACGGAAATATACAGGACCGATTCAGGTTCTCAGTAATCTCTCAAACTGCGCAACCGGCGTGGGGTAAGCATTTCGAAATGGAGGATGGAACAGTAGTTACTGAAATCGATATTGATGCACGCGCTACTGCGATTATGTATCTCGTGGTTTCTATCGATGGTGAGGAAGAATTGGAAAGCTCTAGGTTAACTGTACGTGTCACTAACTTAGGCGATAATAACAATGGCGATGCGAATGACGATGGTGTTCCTGATAATCAACTTGAATTTGTATTCAGAGCAATTCTGTCGAACCGAGATTTTGCGATGGATGCAATTATCATGAATTCCCAAGATGAATTGACACGTAATGCAATTCTGATATTGCCTCCGGGTGGTAGTCAAACGTTCAATATCAAGGTCACAAATACTGGCGATATGACCGATGAAGCCATATTCGATTTCTCAGGCTTGTCCGGGACTGCAACACGCACTATGACATATCGTGGAATGCCAATCGATGGTCCGCTTCTTGTACCAAAGGGTTGGGGCGCATTCAACGAAACAACTGGCCAATTTTACTATCTTGGAAACTCTCCATTGATCGGTTCAACTGAAGATAAAATCTTTGAGAAAATTGTTGATAATAATCTAGTAGATTCGCATGTTCCAATGGTTTACTATGCAATAGTTCAGTTGACGATAGAGGTTAACACAGGTGCAGAAAATGGAGACGGCGGTGTCTTAGAAGTGGTGGCAACATCTGTTTCTAATGCTGCAAATCGGACCGGTAAAGTGACATTTTCGTTGTCCGTTGAAACGGTTCTTGGAGCCGAAATGGTTCTAGACGGTGATGTCGAGAGGGACATCACCTTCGGAGAGATTGGTAACTCTCCTAGGTTCGAGGTTGAAGTATTCAATTCAGGAAACGTAGAATCCGAATTCAAAATTTTCTCCAGTGGAGGAATGAGGGGATGGAGCGTCATTTTAAGCTATGAATCCGGTTCAAATTGCAAGAATAATGGCGATCATATTCTATGTACAATCGAAGAAGGAGAATCAGTAATGATTACCGCTAAAGTCAATCCACCAGGCGGAGAGACTGCTGAAGTTGAGGACTCGTTTAAGTTCACATTCTCTGTCGAACCGACTGAGACTGGTTTGGTCGATAGAGAGAATATTGAACTGATTGTAAACGGGCAACCTGAAGAATTTGGTTTGAATTCTTTAGTCACTCCAAATGTGCTAATGAGTATTGGAGCATTGGTGATAGTTGGATTCCTCTATCTTGCTCTTAGAAAGCGAAATTGACCCCTACGGGGTCATGATTCAGACGCTCGTAACCCTAGTGGCTACTAGACAACGCTTATGGACAGTTGTTGAGTGGCTGTGACAAGAGAGTGTCAACACTCTCAGTTGGTGGCACAGTTGGTCGGGGCAGAAACGGTAACGGGTACCTATCTCTCGATGATGTGGATGACCCTAATCGGCATAGGTATGCCATTGGGCGCTTTCATCACTCAATACTTCGTTATGCCCAAGGTAGATTCCTCTCGTCCGCACATGACCAAGTCATGGTTGATGGAAGGATATGAGCGCGATCACAGCCTATACCCTCGCCGACTTTCAACCTATGAATGTGGTTCTGAGCCAGTTGGAGAGGCTATGATTCAATTTCACTTCCAATACTACTGGTATGCAATCATATTTCTTGTGTTTGACGTGGCTTTCATGTTCATGGCATTAGGTGGACTTCTCGCTATGGATGCAACTGGGGCATCTGCGACTGATCCAATAGAAGTTGTTGGAACCGAAATGGTAGTTCTGACTGTATTCTTCGCCACAATGGTTCTTGGCGTGTGGCATGTTTTCCGAAAGAGAGGTCGCATTTACATCTGAGGTGATATGATGAGTGATACAGGAGAAAATTACACTACGTTCAACAGCAGAACGTTAGTTGAAGTCGTTGGTGATGTTACCGATGAAGCACTTAAGGCCACGAAAATCAAGCAGTTGCTAAGTGTCCTTGCAGGCCGTTTTTTCAACTGGGCTGGGCGCAAATCTTTGTTCACGCTGCACCTTGGGATAAAGTGCTGTGCAATTGAGATGGCAGCTTCGGCAACTCCGAGATTCGACGGAGACAGATTTGGAGTTCTGTTCCGCTCAAGTCCTCGCCAATCAGATGTATTGCTGGTCAATGGTCCTATTTCTAAGAAATTCGCAGACCCTATCGTTCGTCTGTGGGAGCAAATGCCAGAACCAAAGTATTGTATTGCAATGGGTGAATGTGCAATTTCAGGTGGACCTTATTACCAATCCTACAACATCTTGGAAGGCGTTGACACAGTTATTCCAGTCGACGTTTACATCCCTGGGTGTCCTCCGCGCCCTGAAGCGCTAATCGATGGTTTCGGTAAGCTTCGTGAGAAGATTATCAGAATCGGTGGAGCACCATCAACCGGTAGAGAAGGTGACAAGCCGATAATTGTAGGAGATGACTGAGATGGGGACTACAATAACCAATGAACAGAATTCTTCTGCAGCAAATGCTGCTGTTGAAAATCTCTCAGCAAGATTCGGCGATGCTGGCGTTAGTTCGGAAGTCGTCGCTCACTCTGCAGGAAAGAAGCAAGAATTTGTTCGAATCACATGTTCTCCGGAACAATGGAGAGCGGTTGCTAAGCATTTGAAGAATGAATTAGGAGTTAATCACTGTGCAATGATAACTGGAACTCACTACCCTTCAGGTAGTGCAGACAGGGGCTGGGAAGTTGCTTACCACTTGCACAGATGGCCAATCATCAATGTCGAAGCACATACAATGCTTGTGCATGAAGGCGAGAGTCTTGAAGGGCAAGATATCCCTATGGAATTTGAGATATTCATTTCTCTGGAAGCGGGTGATTCTCCATCTGTTCCTTCGGTTCAAGATTTGTGGGTCGGTGCTGATTGGAATGAAAAAGAGACTTGGGACCTTGTTGGAATTGACTTCGAAGGCCACCATAACATGCACCGTGTTCTAAATCCGCACGATTCCCCAGTTGGATTCCACCCTTTACAAAGACAACACAAAATTCGCTATCACGATTTCAATGAAATGTATGACGATCCGCAAGGGTTCGAAAGAAAACCGGTTGATGAGGGCCGTGTTAAGTGAGGTGTTATAGTGGCAGAAATGTGGATTACAATGGGTCCTCAGCACCCAATGACTCACGGATTGTGGACACTGCGGGGGAAGGTTGATGGAGAAACCGTCACCGATACTGAAGCAGAGTTAGGATACATCCACCGTGGGGTGGAGAAAATTTGTGAATCGAGAGATTTCACTCAAATAACTCCTTACTGTGACCGTCTTTGTTATGTAAGCGCAATGACATGGGCTCATTCTTACATTATGGCAGCAGAAGATTTGCTGGAAGCAGAAGTGCCCGAGCGTGCTGAATATATCCGATTGATGGCAGCCGAGGTTCAAAGATTAGCCAGCCACTTGATGTGGCTAGGTGCATTTGGTCCAGATATTGGAAACCTAACTTTGATGACTTGGTGTCTTCGAGATCGAGAAATGTTCCTTGATTTGTTGCAAGAACTTGGGGGTTCTAGAATGCACTACAACTATCCTAGAGTTGGAGGCGTCAAGAGAGACATTCCTATTGGATGGGCTAACAGACTGAAGGCGAAAGTCAAGCTTTTTGAAAACAGAATCAAGGAGTATGAAATGCTTCTTGATGAATCAACCATTTGGCTAGTCAGGTTACAAGGTGTAGGTTACGCAACTGCTGAAGATCAAATCGATGCAGGTGTAACTGGACCAAATATCCGTGCTGCCGGTGTTAATGTCGATGCAAGATGGACAAATCCATACTCCGTATACGACCAAGTAGATTGGGAACCTGCTGTTGAGAAACCAACTAGCGTGAAAGGTGCGGATTGCTATGACCGCTACCGTGTACGCATGGAAGAAATGAGGCAATCTTGTCGTATGTTATTGGATGCGATTGAAAAAATCCCAGGCGGAGCGAATACTCACTACCAGCCAGGGGATGAGATGTTGATCACAAAGGCTCCAACCCGTGCGCCAGAAGGAGCAACCGGATTCAGTACATATGAATGTACCAGAGGAGTGTCCAATTTCTACATCCAAGGCGGCGGCGACAATAGGGGAAAGAACCCATACAGAGTTTCGATTAGGTCTCCAATGTTCATTACTATTCCATATGTTGCAAAGACAATGATCGGCTACAAGGTTGCAGATATTCCTGCGATTATGGGCAGCTTCGATCCATGTATCGGGGAGACTGACCGTTGAGGTGATTTTATGGATGACTGGTTAGGACTTCACGAATTCGTCTACAATCAGACCAGAGAGTTATTCTCTTCAATTCTCGAGGGCACTTTTTTGGAATCTTCTTCAAACGACATTGCATTCTTCGTTTATTCACTTGTAACTTGTTTGACCACGTTCGGTGGAATTATGCTTTCTATGTTCATGATTCTGTGGATTGAAAGAAAATTCTATGCTCGTGTAAATGACCGTCGCGGTGCAACAACCGCATTGCGCTCTTTATGGGTTGGAGAGAACGGTGTTACTGCTGGTGAATGGTGGAATATGATACCATACGGATTAGGAAAGCCAATTGGTGCAGTCAACAAGTGGCTGAACAAGGTCGCTGGTAACAAAGGCCATGAGCAAGAAATGGTCAATCGTGTAGGAAATCGTTCTTGGTACGGCGTTACAATCTTCCCAGGTTTCTTCCAAAACATTGCAGACGGAATGAAGTTCCTAACCAAGGAACACATGGTCCCTTCAAGGGCAGATAAGGTGATTTTCGAGTTAGCCCCTTTCCTCGTGATTTCTTCGACAATTATGATATTGGGAATGATTCCATTGTCCAGTGGAATCTATGGCGCAAATCCAGAACTTTCCGTTCTATTCGCATTTGCAATCTTCGGGATTGCACCTTTGGGTGTATTCTTTGCAGGCTGGTCATCTAACAACAAGTATACTCTTCTCGGTGGAATTAGGAGCGCTGCACAACTAACTGCGTATGAGATTCCATTACTGCTATCTATTCTAGGCGTATGTGTTATGGCAGGTTCATTCAATTTCCTAGAGATTGTTCACTTCCAGCATTCTTCAGGCGTATGGCTGTTCTTCCTTATGCCTCTGGGTGGTGTACTATTCTTGGTAAGTATGATTGCTGAGGTAGAGAGAATTCCATTCGACATGCCGGAAGCAGAAGCAGAACTCGTAGAAGGATGGTGGACTGAGTATGGTGGTATGCGATTTGGACTACTTTTCGCTGCAGAGTACATGCGTGTCTACGCTGCAAGTATACTCTTTGCACACTTCTTCATGGGAGGATGGCATGCTCCATTCGCAGGTACAATAGGTTCAATCCCGTACTTGGGAGATGCTTGGTTAGCAATTCCTGGAATAATCTGGACTTTACTGAAGGCATGGTTCATCTTCACAGTTGTGTTCGTGTGGGCTAGGACTGCCCTGCCTAGAATCAGAACTGATCAAATCCTAGAATTCGGCTGGAGAATGTTGCTACCACTCGCTGTACTACAAGTCGTACTTTCGATGGTCTATCGCCTGTACTTCTTTGATGCAGGGGCGCTATCTGACACAGTAGCTGGTGGCTGGTCTTGGGACCTAACTATTCAAGAATTTACAATCCCATGGGGATTGCCTATCATTACTACGATGTTTTGGTTGGCAGTGTTCGTGGTGTTGATGAAAGATGAGAACATCGAAGAAAATGAGGAACGCATGTACCACATTCGAACGATGACTCCTGCGGGAACGCACACTGCAGGAAACGAGTGAGGTGAGAGTATGGCAGCACATCCACATGGCAAACCAAATTTCAGAAACCTATTCTGGTACCCGTTTAAGATAACTGGATTAACCGTTTTGAGAACTTACGAATTCATTGGTAAGAGATTCTCCAGCGGTTATCACAATACTACTCATCCGGAGTTTGTAGATGCTGGAGATATTGTTCGCTCTGAAAAGACCAAGCACCTCAACGACATTACTAAACATCACTATACACCAGACCGCTCTGGAACTGATTTGACTCCAACAATTTGGAAGCCACAGACCATCAGTTATCCGTATGAGCGTCTTGAAGAAATCGAACCTTGGCTATTCGTACCTGGTAATTACAACGGCAGGATCGGTATCATTTGGGAGACATGTACTGCATGTAAGATGTGTGTGAACATTTGTCCGAACTCTTGTTTGCATATGACTACTGAATTACGAGTGGATGTTCTAGACAGCGCTGAAGGTGAGTGGGAAGGCTATGGTGCTGAACTCGAGGTTGGTAAATTCGCAGCTCTAGAGAAGCCAGAGGTTTCAGAATCACTTTCTACATTCAATCTTGCAACGGCTCATGCCGATGCGCCTGATGAGTGGAGATTCGGTGAAGTTCTAGACTTGACTGGAGGCAGTGCTCGCATGCGCTGGAATGATACAGGCGAAGTCGATCAAGTTCCTGTAGAATCATTGTACCCAGCAGATGACCAGATTGTTTCTGGTAGAATCGATCTAGGTCGCTGTATGTTCTGCGGTCTATGCATGGAAGCATGTAACTTCACATCATTCTTCATGACAAACGAGTATGATGGTATGTCTGGATTTACTCGTCAGGACCTGTGGATGGATGCAAGTAGAACTAGAGTTCTAATCGGTGACCATCAAGAAGCGGTTGATGCTGAACTAGCTAAGAGAGCCAGCAAAGAGCGCGACAAGAGAGCCAAGAAGGCCGCTAAGGCTGCTAAAGCTGCTGGGGAGGCTTGAGCATGGACCTGGCAATGTACCTAGAAGTTGGTATGTTTTTTCTAATGAGCACTATTGTAATCGGTGGAGCTCTTGGTCTAATCTACATGCAGAGAGTTGCACATTCAATGATGTGCTTAATTTTCTGTTTCATGGGAGTTGCCGGAATATTCATTTTGATGGGTGCAGAGTTCCTTGCAGTAATCCAAATTCTAGTTTATCTCGCTAGTGTAATGTTAGTCGTTCTGTTTGGAATTATGTTGACTAGAAGGCAAATTCTTGAGGAGGACTTTGAATGAGATTACTTTCCATTCTTGCTAGAGTTGGCCTAGTATTCTTGGGTGCAGTCATTATCACAGCAGTTTCTGCAGACATAGTTTGGGAAGATTCTTCAGATGAAGAAGTCACAACTAGTGACTTAGCATCTGCACTTTTCGGCGATTGGGCTCTACCTTTGCTTGCTCTAGGATTTTTGATGGCTATGGCTATGGTTGGAGCAGCATATCTTGTTCGTGACGAGAGATTGGTGAATCTCGAATGGGAACTTACTGGAGGTGAGAAGGAATGATCGACCCAGCTTGGGTATCTGGTCTAGCGGCCATCCTTTTCATCATTGGATTATGGGGCGCATTCAGTAGAAAGAATGCAATCGTTGTACTGATGTGTATCGAATTGATGCTCAATGCAGTAAACCTTCAATTCGTAGCGGCTGCAACTCACTGGGGCGACGTAACTGGATGGGTCTATGCAGTCTTCGCAATCGCAATCGCAGCAGCGGAAGTAGCAATTGGATTAGCAATCTTCCTCTCAATGTATGGACAACATGAGACAATCTCTCTAGATGAGGTTAATCTCTTGAAGAACTGAGGTGTTATCATGAGTGGAAGCGAAATCATTGATTATGCCGTATTAATNCCTCTNTTGCCGTTCTTGGCCTTCCCAGTAATTCTGTTCTTGGGTAGGATTTTCAACGGAACTCCATCATGGGTAAAGAATGTCAAGGAAGGAGGAATAATCGCACTCATAGTAATGGGTTCAAGTCTGATCTTAGCATTGTCTCTAATTAGAGAGCACATGAATAAAGTGGGGGCAGCAGNTGTATTCACTTGGTTTGAAGCATCTTGGTGGAATTCAGATTCNGGTGCGATTACTACCAAGGCATTCGGCTTTGGAATCTACATCGATCACCTGACAGTAATGCTACTTTTCGTTGCAGCATTCCTTTGTTTCTTGATTAACATATTTTCGATTGGATACATGAATACAGATCCAATCAACGCTAACCGAAACCACCGTTTCTATGCAGANTTCGTTCTATTCTGTAGCGGTATGCTTGGAATGGTTCTGGCTGACTCGTTCCTTTGGTTATTCATCTTCTGGGAATTAATGGGATTGTGTTCATACTTACTGATTGGATTCTATTACGAGAGGCCAAGTGCAGCATACGCTGCTAAGAAGGCGTTCCTCACAACTCGTGTTGGAGACGTGTTCCTTGTAATAGGACTGGTAATGCTCTGGAACTTGTTTGAGCCATTTGCGGGTACACAGGGCGCCTTGTCATATGCTGTCGTCTTCGATCCTGAAAACATTGCAAGAGTTAACTCAGGCGATCTGCAANTAGCCTTAGGAATGATGTTTATCGGGGCGGTAGGAAAGTCTGCACAGTTCCCTCTACACGTTTGGCTACCGGACGCGATGGAAGGACCAACGCCAGTTTCTGCTCTAATTCACGCAGCTACAATGGTTAACGCTGGTCTATACATTGTCGCTCGCATGTTCCCATTCTTCAGCGCTGCTGACATGGGCGCTCTGTCCACACTTGCAATTATCATCGCAATCATTGGTGGAATAACCGCTGTTATGGCGGCACTAATCGCCTTTGTACAGATGGACTTGAAGAAGGTTCTAGCATACTCTACAATGAGTCAATTGGCATACATCTTCACCGGACTGGGATCTGCACTTTGGCTAGCAAACAACGGATATGATGACCTAGCAGCATTCGCAATGGGTGCNTCTTTGTTCCACCTATTCAATCACGCAATGGCAAAGGGAATGCTGTTCATGGCATCAGGTTCAGTCATTCACGAAATGCACCATGCTCACCATGAGGTGGCTCATCATGGTCATGATGATCACCACGACGACCATCATGACGACCATCACGATGACCACTTTGATGCACAGTCAATGGAAAACATGGGCGGTCTGGCGAGCAGGATGCCAATCACAGCGACTGCTATGTTTGTAGGAAGCATGTCGATTATCGGGATTCCTCTAATTGGAGGATTCTGGTCCAAGGAAGGCATCATCGCTAGCGCATGGAAGGTCGCTTTGAAGGAGCCAATTTTCCTACTGCCAGCNATGTTAATCTTAATCGGTGCTGGAATGACTGGGTTCTACATGTCTAGAATGTGGTTCATGACTTTCGCTGGTAAGCCAAAGACAGAAGTNGCCGAGCATGTCCATGAACAAACTCCATGGATTCCAATTCCATTGGTNATCTTGACATTCATGACTTTGGCTGCNATTATCTTCGCTGGAATGCATGCTGGAAAATGGCTAGGAGACTTTGAGTCNGGCCATTACACCAGCTTCGTTGATGGAATCGGCTATGAGATGGAGCACGTATTCATGAATCATGATACATTCTTATTGGTCTTGACATACGTTGCTATTGGTTTGTCACTAGTACTAGGCCCATCCTTTGCAATGGCATTGTATGGTGGTAGTCTCGACAAAGGACAGAAGGCTAAACCATGGATGCAATGGGCGATTGATCTNTCGGCTAAAATCAACAAGGGTTCAAACTTCGATAACAGCGCATGGGCAAACTCCAGCCTTGCCAACTCTTTGCACAAGCGATTACACTTCGACGATATTTATGATGCTGCAATGATGAAGATTGTAGTCGGCTTTGCGAACCTTTCAGCNATCTTTGACTCTAGATTTATTGATGGAGTAATCAAGACAATCGAATCTACAAGTCAGGAAGCATCAAGNAGACTACGNGCACTTACAACAGGNTCTGCTAGAGATTANATCATGATGACTGCCCTTGGAACTCTGGTCATTTTCATGTTACTATGGGGGGTGGCTTGATTGGGCAGCAACCAAGCTCTAGATATCAAGAACAAGGAGTTCATGCTCATTGGCGGTTTGCTGATTATTGTTGCTGGATTGATGGCATTCTTCCCGTCAATGAATG
This sequence comes from Methanobacteriota archaeon, assembly GCA_002709705.1. GTDB lineage: Archaea > Thermoplasmatota > Poseidoniia > Poseidoniales > Poseidoniaceae > MGIIa-K1. The sequence continues at coordinate 21,159 of PAQE01000003.1, forward strand.
ATTCAGACACAACGGTGGATTGGATTAGCCTTCCATTAGTAGGATTCCCAATTATTGTAAGTTGTATTCTGCTTGCATTCGCTAGCCAGGAATCTCGTGCTAGGAAGGAAGTAATTGCAGTTCCAATCAGACTCTTNACTCTGGTTGCCTCATTGATTCCGCTGGCAATATCGACCGCTCTATTCTTTGATTGGCTAATTATGGTAGATTGGGATTTAGGATACAATGAATACGCTCTAGAGAAGGAGTATATTTGGATAGAAACCATTGGAGTGTCTTGGCATGTAGGTATGGATGGTTTGTCATTCCCAATGGTTTGGCTGACAACCTTCCTAGTACCAATCACAATTATCACTACATGGAATGAGAAAGATGGAGCAACATATCACCCTCTACTGCTAATGATGGGTGGTGCGCTAATTGGAGTATTCGTCGCTCTTGACCTATTCCTGTTCTATGTCTTCTGGGAATTAACATTGATTCCAATGTTCTTCCTAATCTTGAAGTGGGGCGGAAAAGATCGCAGATATGCAGCTCAGAAGTTCTTCATCTACACCTTCTGTGCTTCGGTAATTATGCTGCTTGGTCTGATTACCCTGTACTTCCTTCAGCCAGAGGGAAGTGGTGCACAATACGGTACTGTAACCGGCAGNACATTCGACATGACAGTATTGTTCTCNAATGCTACAGCATACAACATGGGGGACAATGTCTTCTTGGGTGAAGATATGCAAAACGTTCTCTTCGCTATGTTGATGATTGGTTTCTTGGTTAAGTTGCCAGCAGTACCATTCCACACTTGGCTACCNGATGCGCACGTACAGGCACCAACAGGGGGCTCCATGCTTCTTGCAGGCGTAATGCTGAAGATGGGAGCATATGGAATGCTAAGAATTCCAATCGCAATCTTCCCAGANGCAGTAGTATACTACCAAGATGTGATTATGGCAATTGGTCTAATCTCTCTTGTTTGGGGAGCAATTGTTTGTNTAGGACAAACCAATCTGAAGAAGATGGTTGCATATTCTTCAGTGTCCCACATGGGTGTAATTCTATTGGGTATTGCTAGCATGCAGCCAATTGGATATGCTGCTGCATTGTTCATGATGTTTGCACACGGAATTATTTCTCCAATGNTGTTCGCAGTTTGTGGCGCATTCAANCATCATTACCACTCTATGGAAATTGGTGCAATGAGAGGCATGGCAAAATGGTCTCCATATTTGGCAGTCTACATGATGTTTGCNTGGATGGCAAGCTTAGGTTTNCCTNTACTTGCAGGATTCGTCGCAGAACTGATGGTAATGATCGCATTTTGGCCCGAGTACGGATGGTGGATTTTACTACCTGGTGCGGTTCTAGCAATTACCGCTGCTTACTACCTTTGGTCTATGCAGAGAACAATCTTCGAAGGCGGAGACGAAGGACAACCTCCAGAATCTCTCAACGGAGAAACACCTCCAGATATTACTCAACCAGAAAACATTGGAATGATNATTCTTGCATTATTTACTGTAATCTTTGGTATATTCCCATTCATTGCACTAGGAATGATGGACCAATGGACTGTTGCCTTCTTCGAAGGAGTGTTCAAAATGGGGGGTATCTGAATGGAAGTAGAAGTATTCAGTACAGAATTCTGGCAAGCATTCGCCCCTGAGGCAATCCTAATTTTTGGATTGCTTCTAATCTTCATTATTCCGAATCTTGGTAACTCCAAGTTTAGGATTCCACTGACCAAGGTAAAAGTTCCTTGGTTCCTTGGTGGTCGAAGGTTTTCAGTCACTGGTTCTCCGGCAATTCCAGGAATGTTGGCTACTGCAACATTGTTCACTGCACTTGGAATGATGGTTATCGAATCCATTGATGGAAATATGGATACAACTACAGTAACTAGTAATGGCCTAGTGATTTTACAGTTGGACAATTTCTCTAGGTTCTTTGAGATTTTATTCTTAGCAGCAGTTCTTCTTGCGTCTATGGCGAGCCTAGACCGCATCCCTGCTCATACATACAGCGGAAAGAAGAGCTTAGAAGAATTGTATGACAACCGCCGTCAGGCTGATTTCTATATTCTGATGCTAACTACGGCAATCGGTATGTGTACCGTTGCATTAGCGCAAGACTTGTTTGTTCTATTCGTGGGTTTAGAATTAGCAAGCTTAGCCACATATGTCTTGGTTGGATTCCACAAGGAATCGAAAGCAGGTGCAGAATCCGGAGTCAAATATTTCATTGTAGGTTCTGTTGCAAGCGGGGTCGGTTTGTACGGCCTGTCTCTACTCTACTTAGAATTCGGCAGCCTACAATTNGCTACTATTGCAGCAAATTGGGCTGATTCAACAATTTTAGGAACGNTTGCTTTGGGGTTGGTCTTAGTTGGATTTGGATTCAANGTCAGCGCAGCGCCATTCCACTTTGCAGCCCCAGATGCATACGCAGGAGCTAATTCGCCAGTCGCAGGTGTTCTAGCGACCGCATCAAAGGCAATGGGAATGATAGGCTTAGTCAGAGTGCTACTAGTCATCGCTCTGCCAGAAGCGGGTGCTGATGAGAGTGCAATTTGGTTGTTCACTCTTGCAACCCTTTCAGTGGTCACTATGACGTGGGGTAACGTTGCAGCATTAGGTTCAACCAATCCAAAGAGAATGCTAGCTTATTCCTCCGTTGCACACGCGGGGTATATGCTGGCAGCATTAACCGCTGTCGGTGCATGGAAGTGGGGAGAAATAGAGGCACCAGGAGATTATGCTGAAGCAATTGTTGCAGCAGTACTATTCCACCTCTTCGTTTTGGTTGCATTCAAGTTGGGAGCATTCCTTGTTTTGGGTCTTCTAGAGATGGAAGGAGGAGCTAGCAGGTTATCGGCTCTATCTGGTTTAGCACGTCGAGATCCATTGATTGGAACTGCGATGTTCATCTTCATGTTGGCGCTTGCAGGAGTTCCTCCGCTTGCTGGATTCATGTCGAAGTTCTTGGTGATTGCAGGTATTGTCTCAACAAGCGTTGGTGAATTGTGGATGAATGGAACAGTATCATTCTCCGACATTCATTGGGTCTGGTGGCTTGCTCTTGCAATGTTCATCAACAGCGCAATTTCTGTATTTTACTACTTACGAATNGGAGTTGTCATGTTCCTAGATGTGCCTGAGGAAGGCCGTAGAAAGCCTCTGCCTTACGGAGCATCCATCAGAATGGCAATTTGGATTTGTTTGGTTGCGACCATCCTTCTAGGATTATCTGGAGACACACTTATCGATATGTGTTACAGAGCCGCTGACAGCCTAGACTTGGCCTGAATTGAGTCTTAGCCTTCAAGTAGGAAGGGCTTTTCGCTTTACCTATGGGCCGTAGGCGCGAAGAGAAAGTAGACGAGGAAGAATTAGCTCGTCTGATGGGTAATGTAGAGGGAGAATCCTCTAAGATTCGTGTCAAGATGCCAAACACCAAGGTTAACGAAATGTTCGCAATTGCAGAACAAATTTTGGGCGGTCGCAGAGTAACTGTATTGTGTGCAGATGGCGAAACCAGAATGGCAAGAATTCCAGGTAAAATGCGAAGACGTCAATGGGTTCGCGAAGGTGACTTGATTATCGTTTGGCCTTGGGATTTTCAAGACTCTAAAGCCGATGTAAAACACCGATATACCAAGACTCAAGCAATGTATCTTTCTAGAAAAGGAGTCTTACCTTCAGAGGTAGACCTGTTCGGAATGAATACACAAGCAGATGACTTNGATGACGAAGATGGCCTATTCGCATCTTCCAATGAAGAAGAAGCGCCGGAAGAAGCGCCAGAAGAAGAGGCAGTCGAGGAAATGGAAGATGACGATGACGACGATGAGATCAACGATCTCTTCGGTTGAATTCAAATCTTCAAATCCTAATTGGCTTCAATATTAGGGGGCCAAATCATGGGACGCAATTCTGACTGGGACGAAGAACTCTCCAAAGATACTAAACAGCGCCGCAATAATCGTAGGCGCCGTAAAACAAATGCTGACCAGAATTACATGGATAATGAGTCATCTGAGTTCATCAAGACGCTTGAATCATCCAAGGGCGTAGGTTGGATGACAGAGAAAAAATACAAGCGAATGTTCACTGAAATCGAAGAAGGACTCTCTGGAGTCCTAGGAGATGGTCCATTCGAATGGGTAGATAGGCGGGNCTTTGATGCAGTTTTTGACCGTCTGACTTTGATGAGTCTTTACAAANTAATGAAATCAGGAATTATTGATACTCTAGATTTCCCAATTGCTAGGGGAAAAGAGGCCCACGTTTTCCACGGTACTGGAGAAAATGGTTCGATAGCGGTCAAGATTTTTCACACATCGAATGCGGTGTTCAAAAATTTGGTTCAGTATATTGAGGGAGACCCGCGTTTTGGCGGTCTAAAGCGACGCCATCGAGATTTAGTTGACATATGGGTGCGAAAGGAATTCAGAAATTTGTCAAGGCTCGAGAAATGGGGATTAGCAGTTCCTAAGCCACTAGGAGTTCACAAGAATGTCTTGGTCATGGAATATTTAGGTACGCCAAATGCTCCNTCTCCACGATTAAGAGATGTGCAAGTAGTAGATCCTGCTGCAGTGTACGAAGAATTGTTGGAATTTTTGGCGGTAACATGGCAAAAAGCAAACATGGTTCACGGCGATTTTTCTCCTTACAATATTATGTGGCACGGAGACNGGCCCGTCGTAATCGATGTAGGTCAAGCCGTAGTTCAATCTCATCCAAAGAGTCAAGAATTCTTGGTTCGCGATGTAACTAGGCTTGTAGAATGGGCCAATAAAAACGGAGTAGAAATTGAACTAGCAGAGGCAATGTTCGACGTTCTGGAAATGGATTTATCTCACATCGAACCAAGTGAAGAAGAGGAATAGACCTTACACATGTATTGAATAAGGGTAGGCTTCACGCCTACTCCATGCGTCAGTCTCTTCCTAGAGTCCCTAAAGACCGTATTGCGGTCCTAATCGGTGCCAAGGGTGCTACTAGGCGTGAGCTTGAACAAGCAGCAGGATGCAAGAGTATCCAAATTGATTCTAACACAGGAGAAATCGATGTTGTTTGGCCTGATGTTGGTAGTTATGACCCTGTAAAGGCACTGAAATTACCGGACGTAATCAAGGCTGTTGGGCGTGGTATGGCTCCTGGAAGAGCAATTCAATTACTTCGCGATGATTGGTTTTTCGAAATGGTAGATTTGAGAGATCACGTAGGAAAGCGTTCGAATCAGCAGCGAAGAATTCGTGCAAGAATTATCGGTTCTGAAGGTAAAATACGCAAGATGATAGAACAGCACACAGGCTCTGAAATTTCAATTTACAAATCGACTGTTGTTNTGGTAGGAGAAGGCGCAGGTCTTTCTAATGCTAGGCAAGCAATCGAAATGTTAGCTAGTGGAAGTGAACATGGAACAGTATTGAAATTTCTTGAAAGAGAGAGAAAGAAATCGCGTCTAGAATCTCGTTCGCTAGATTCTATCGCTGAGAAAGAATATGCTTCTAGCACGGATGACTTCGCAGGTCTAGTACCGGGTCTAAGCGATGTGGCAAATCGTAGGAGTCGAAGGTTGAAAGCGGCACAAGTTGACCCTGCAAACGAGGAAGAAGTCCNAGAAATGATGGATTTGGCAGATGACGAAGAAGTCAGTTGGGAGGAGGAGTGAATCTTCTCTTTTGATACCAAGCAATAGCAAATCCAGTCAACAGTAGGGCAATAATTCCTGGTGCAAAGGACGTGACAACTCCAACTCCTGATACCGAAGCGCCAGTCACCATCATGTAGTGATCATTATTCGACTCATCTCTTTCATCAATTCCATTATTTGGGTCAGCGACCAATCTTAGGTCCCATTGACCAGTGTTCGGAACAACATAGTCCCAAACGATTAGTTCACAATTACATTCATCGGAAAGATTGCCACCCTCAATCAATACTGTTTGCATGGTGGTCCAATCAACATCTGCACTTCTATCAGCAGGTGCGGCCTGTAAGTATACAGTGACGGCGCCACCATATGCTTGATTTGCTTCTAATAAGCTGGTAATCTCGATTTTGCCATTAGTATCGCCTGGTCTTGCAACCAATCTATCTACGCCGGTTTCACTAGCATTCCAGAATAAGTCAAGACCAGGTAAAATTTGGAATGCGCTAGGAATTGTAATCAATTCATTTCCTGCTTCATCATTTACTATTGCTCTAACCATTAGNTATTGCCTTGATTTTGTTGCCCATGATGACAACCCCATCGTTCCTTCTAGCCCAGTGACGCCAAGGTCAATCCATCGTCCTGATTGGTCAGGAGTTGCTCCAACTCCATTNAGATCAAATCCATATTGAATCTTGGAATTGTCAAGGTCAATACCCGATCCTAAATCTTGAGCAGAAAAAGAAATGTTAACTGGACCAACATGACTTGTACTCAGTTCATCCACAGACCAACCGATACCTTCCGGTTCGGTAACATCTACCTTGATGTCAACGGTATTAGCGGAACCGATGTTTCCAACTTTGTCGACCGCACGCATCAAAATCTGGTGTTCTCCCTCAGCAAATGTCAAAGTCGTACTGGCGGTTGTTACATCACTCCATGTACCATCTTGCTGAATTTGTACATAATCAAGGCCGGAACCCGTTCCATCATCTGTGGCACTATCGAATCCTGAAATTGTTACTTCAGTACTATCGCTCCATTCACTTCCGTCGCCGATAGTTGGCGTATTCATTGTAGGTGCAGTTCTATCGATTCCGATAAACATGGTTTTNCTAGCTGAAAGTCCGGAACCGTCCCAAACAGTGAGTCTTGGGTTGTATGTACCTTCAGCGATAGCGCCNGTATTCCAATCCCACCCATAGGCTAGTGTTCCGGGCCCATCATCGGAAGGAGAGCCTGGGCCAGGAACATTTGCTAGACTTGCATGCGTTAGGTCATCGTCACTAGCAGCCCAAGTAAATCCTAGAGTCCCATTAGCATCTATGGCATACCAAGCACGGTCCAACGCTGTTGTTCCACTTCCATAGCCAGAATTAGACAATGCGAATGATGTGATTACTGGAACTTGGTTTACGATATTGAATTGCCCACTAGTGGACCAAACAGAGAAATTCCCAACACTAGAATCCCATGCTCTGGCTCTGAAAGTCCAGGTGCCGTTTTCATATTCTGTAGTATCAACGTGTTTTAGCCACGGAGTTGAAGTCAGATTGGCAACCTCTTCCCAACTATTTCCATCGCTTGAAATATCGATTTCGATACTCGAAATGGTTCCATTTCCGGTCGAGGAGAAACTCAGTGTGTATAATCCCTTGACATCTTGGTTCTCGCTCGGACCATTTGCGAATACTAGCGCTAACCCGCTGTCAGCATATTTTGCGACTTTTGAATCGGGTAAAAACACATCACCACTTTGCCCAATAGTCATGATAATCACGACCAATAGCACCGAGATGAAGCGCCTCATTACNTACCTGACAACACCCTCCGCCCTTGAATGCTCGCATTGCAACACCCCCCTTCGGGGTGTGTTGCGGGTTTGTAATACCCCTGCGAACCCTTTCCGGGAGTCGGTTGTTTCAAGTGCTACCCCTGTCCTCTTGTTATTATGGCAAGGTCTGTCTTGACTGGTATTGTCCTCGCGATGCTGATTATCTCAGTAATGCCAGTATCTGTAAATGCAGAAGATAGCGGAGGAGTTCAGGCGTCAGAATCTACAGTAGCAATATCTCCTTCTAATCCTGTTGAGGGAGGTTCAATTACAATTACACTCACTCTTTACAATTCAAATAATTTTGAAGCAGATGATGTAATTTACAAATTCTACTGGAACGGCGTATCNTCATCACAANTGATTACCGCAAATACCGTTGACATACCAGCACAATCTACCGCAGATGTCCAGATTGTTAAGTCTGGGTTAACTGTTGGCGAACACAAAGTATGGGTGGCATTCGAGTACGCTGATGCTGGCGAAAAAATGTTNTTCTCTGAAATTATTGTTAGCGGTTTAGCAGATTTGGAAGCTACCACAATTTCAACCAGTCCTGTGGATGTTCAATCAGGAGGTNATGTGCTAATTTCAACTGAAGTATCGAATACTGGTTCACAAGATGCTGAAGCAAGCAGGCTACAAATCAATTTGGAATCGCAGAGTGAAATCGTAAATGTTCCTGAAATACTTGCTGGCCAAAGCGCTTGGGTTAATCACACCATGACTGCTCCATCATCNGGAACCTATGATTTCTCTGTAACGCTTGACCTTGACGATGCTGTGATTGAAGCAGACGAAGACAACACATTCACATCCTCACTAACCGTCAACCCACGAATGGATATTGCTCATCTTGGTGAATTATCTGTAGATGTAGAGGAAGGTGATCTTCAGGGACCATGGACAATATCTGGGGCATTGATTCGAACCTCAGGAGATGGAGTTTCTGAAGTTCCTATGAGGATTGAAGTCAAGGATGATAATGGAGTCAATATTCCATTGCCTACATTTTATGTGAATATTAGTGGCGGGGATAATGCTCAACAATCATGGTCATTCGATTTACTGTACACCTATGTTTCCGGCTTATCTGCCGGCAACCACCAAATTACCGCTGCAATAGATCCTTATGGTACAGCTAGTTTCATTCAAGAGAGTACTGAAAATGACAGAATCAGCACCTANTTTGACAAGTATGACATTCCTGATGTTTCTNTGGACCCATTCGCTGTCCCTTCAAGAAACACCGTTAANAGTGGAAGTANTGTTGATTGGACAGTAGCAATAACCAACACTGGAGAGATTGAAGTAAAAGGCAAATTGATTTACACATGGGAAGGTCAAACAGTAGNGGAAAACTCTCAACCAATTATCACTATTCAAGCAGGTGATACATACATTTGGCAAAACACACTCGTTACTGAAAGTGGCTCGCATACAGCCGAATTTGAGGCACAGTGGATTCCCTTNTCAAGTTCATTTGATGAGAATCCTCTNAATTCATATGCAAACGGNAGNGTCGANGTTAATGCTCAATTGAGACTTTCCTGGTCAATGACATCAATGGAATTGGTTGATTCTAATCAAGAGCCTGCGGAATTCCCATTGATAGCTGGTGATGAATATACAGTTTCGATCAAACTTGCTTCTCAAGAAAATGGAATGGTGACCTATTCTTGTGAAAATGAGTTGGGAGAGGTATTTGCATCAATACCGATTGAGATTTCGACAGGAGGTCAAATCGTAACAGTTGAATGTACATTCACTGCATCAGCACCTTACACAAACATCAATCTAATTCCAAACGAGACAATGGTTAGTTCCACACAAACATGGAACTGGGATTCAAAGGAATCCAGTAGCAATGTTGCAGACGACCCAGGAAGTATGACATTCCAGACTGCAGGAATGATTGCGATTATTTGTGTCATATTGATTGCAATATTAATCGCAGCAGTAATCTTGACTAGACAAGTCGAAGAAGAAGTTGAGCGTGATATCTTCGATTATTGTCCCGCTTGTGATGGTGAATTGAAAGGTGGAGAAGATCGCTGTCCTTGGTGCACATTCAATCTCAAGAAAGCCAGAAAGCAGTTCCATGACTGTGAGAGTTGTGGCGAATCAATACCTGACTTACTGGCGAACTGTCCTTACTGTGGTGTTGAACAAGACACGTCCAAATTCTTTGAACAAAGAGAAAGAAGAGTCTACGAGAAAGAAGAAGTTCCACTTCTTGAAGAAGAAGAAATCGATCCAGAAACCATCCACGCAGCTGGATACGAAGGATTCGATGAAGCGGTCAAAGAATTCGGATATGATGCTGACGATTTGGAAGACCATTGGGATGAGAATATCGCTAGAGCTGAAGCAGAAGTTGAGGCTGCNTACGATAGAAGAATGGCTGATGAAGAAGTCGAGTTGGATGAAGAGGAGGCACTTGCAACCGTAACAACAACTCTCAAGTCCATAGAAGAAACCTTCGAGGGACACGATATTGATGCAATTCTTGAGAATAAGGACATCAAGGCTCACACTGATGATGGAAGCGAATTATCTGCTAGCGATGCAGACATACGAGGCCAATTGTACGAAATTACCGGAGAAGAAGGAGTAATGCCCGGGGACGAAGTTCAGGTTGGAATGGGAATACAAGACCGCTCTCTAGCAGGAAATGTGTTGCCAGAAGATGCGATGGATTTCTCCTTCGATGATGAAGAGGCNGACGAGTTGAATCCTGCTGCAGCAGTGGCTGCTGAGAACAAGAGACGCCGTGGTGTTAGAAGGCGTTCGAAGAAGGTGGAAACTGCAGAATGTGGTGCTTGTGGCGCAGACATCCCTGTGGACGCTAGCGAATGTTCTGTCTGTGGTGCCAAATTTGAGTGAGATGCCTGTCAGTACTCATAGGGTTCGTCATCGCTAANGCTCGGCTGACCCTCTTGACTTCATTCAGGCATGGCGTTCGAAACAAAACGTACGCTTCAAACCATCGAGGGGTGCCATTGATACATTGGTATTGTTTCGGGTATTATGATGAGGCCGAAGCCAGCAATGTCTGCATTCATGATGCTNGCCATTCTAATGGCTTCCAGCATGGGCTGTATTGGATTGGTTCCAGCTCGTGAATTCATGGAAGATTTGAGGCCAGGAGCTAAGATGATCGAAGTCAAGGAAAAGATCAATGCATCNCATGTTTTCACTACCGANGCAACTGATATCCAAGGAAGCACTTCTTACTCTACAAGTCAAACATTCGAAGTAGATTCAGATGTAGTAGAAATTAGTGCATATATTTCTGCAGCTATGCCGTTAGAGTTGTTTTTACCAGGTATTCCAACTGATGTAAGGTTCGTCAGAGCATCACTGACCGATGCAAATGGAGACGAAGTTTGGCGCGAGGAAGTGACAGAAACTGAAAGAAAAATGGTTGCAACTTTCCAACAACCACTGGCAGAGGGTACCTGGACATTATCTGTAGATGCAAGAGGGTACGGTGAAGAAGTGGTAAATCTATACAAGGACTCTTTCCAAGTTTTGATCAAGATAGAACGTAAGTGTTGGGAATACCCTAACGAAGTGGGCTGTTCTTACGATTAGACTAGGCTTGAATCACAGGCATAGCGTCTTGAGCAGTTTTCGCATTTACCTTTGCGATTGTGATTTCTTTCTGCTCCACCTTGGGACATTAGTCGCTGTACTTCTTTGATTGCTGAGAATAACTGGTGCTTATTTTCAGGACCCCAGTCCACAGTATGTAGATTTTCAGAACCGTATTTCAGAACTCCATAAGGTGGTTTTCTTCCCGTTGTAGATTCAACAAGATGCAAGTATGCCAGTAATTGCATTTTGTGTGATTTGTGAGGTTTATCTGGAATTTTTCCAGTTTTCTGTTCAACAGGAATAAATTCACCATCCACAATAACGATTTGATCAGGCCTACCTCTAAGACCACTCAAATCATCGACCAGCAATCCCGCAGTGGCCTCATCATCCGAATAAGCAACATCTGTGTTCTCATCTATGCCTGCATTTATTCTGGCTACTTCTAGAGCATTATCTGCTAGCAAAGCTCTTTGTAATTGCCAAGAAGCGAGCAGTGTCCAAACCATTGCCACAGTGACTAGAATAAATCCTGCTTGCTCCTTGTCTTCTGCCCACAGTAGTCCAATTGCATGTAATCCGAAAATCGTGGCCCCCATTAGCAATCCTGCTTCGACTCTACCTCCTTGCCGCCAGCCTCCGATGAAACCGTAAGGTTCCAATGTTCTTGGAATGGCTACTTCGTCAAGATTTTTCAAATCTTGAAGTTCTCGGGATTTTTCGATTGGTAAGTCAATCCATTTCCTCCACGGGAGATAAATTGCAAGAAGGCCAGCAATTAACCAAATTACCGATAAAATNGACAAATATCGGGATATGTCAATCGGTGTTCTATCATCAGATATATTCGTGAAGATAATTGCATCCGTGATGAACATTACAACAATTGTAAACCACCATGACCAGATAACCAATGCCCTACGTAGATCGTTTTGTTTCTGTTTGAAGTTCTCTACCTTTTGATGGATTTCAGCGTGTTTTATCCGCCCTTTATCTATTGCTTTGCCTCGTCCAGTTTTACCATCTCTGGCAAGCGACCAAGATAGCGGGCAGTATGCATGCCTCTCTAGATCGCTCGCTGAAACATGCAAGGATTTACCNGATTCATCCCTCCAAAAACCATCATCGCTTTCTTCAGCGATTACAAGGTTACTGGAAGACATATCGTTCAAAAGCAAACCTCCTATATCCGANGTAGAGGCTATGTTGCCATCAAGGTTACCCCTTCAGGTGCAGAATCAATTCGCATTACTGCGCCGTATGTGTTAGATTAGCCCTACGAAGCGGTTATTTAGGGGGGGCTGGTGGCCCGAATGCTGGAGTCATTACAATGACAGAACTTCTAGTCGACCGAGAGATGTACGAGACCAACGCCGTTCACATCGGTACTCAACAAAAGAGTGCAGATATGGCACAATTTATCCAAGAGGTTCGCTCAGATGGACTTTACTTAATCGATGTTCAAATCACTGACAACAGAATCCGTTCTATTTCCCAGTTCCTTAACCGTTACAATCCTGCTAACATAATGGTTGTTAGTGCTCGACAATACGGTCAGCGTCCAGCACGAAAATTTGCAGAGGCAATTGGCGCAAACGCTGCTGTTGGGAGATTCATTCCTGGCAGCCTAACCAATCCTGCTTTACGCTCCTACGTTGAACCTGACATGCTTTTCGTAACCGATCCAGCAGCAGACCAACAAGCNCTACGTGAGGCAGTGAATTCAGGATTACCAATCGTTGGAATTTGTGATGCAAATAACAACCTACGCAATGTTGACCTTGCTCTNCCAGCAAATAANAAGGGTCGCAAATCACTTGCTCTACTATACTGGATTCTTGCTCGTGAAGTGCTAAAGGCACGTGGTGAGACTACTGATGAGGCATGGGCTGAAGCTCAGGACCTAGAAGACTGGGAATCTACTTTCTGAGCAGAGACTCACCCCAAACGGGTGATGAAAGATGAGCGAATTCATCTTACCAAAACCAAGTGAATGGGATGGCGAGGCTCGCCCGNTATTCCTTGCACCAATGTCNGGNGTAACTGACCTTCCATACCGGTTACTTGCGAAAGAGTGTGGTGCCGATTTTACAATTACCGAATTTACCAATTCGACTGCATTAACTAGAGATGCAGCCATGTCGTGGAGGAAAATGGAAACATGTGAAGATGAGAATCCATTCATTCCCCAAATTTTTGGCGGAGTCATTGATGACATGGCTCTTGCTGCTGAATTACTCGAAGATAGTGCGGATATAATTGATCTCAACTTCGGTTGTCCTGCTCCGAAAGTAACCAAGATATGTGCTGGTGCAGCACTGATGGGCGAGCCTGAAAACCTAGTNTCGATGTGTGAAGCAGTNGTTGACAGAGTGAATATNCCAGTCACTGCTAAGATGCGACTTGGTACAGGGCAAGGTAATTTCAATGCCAAAGAAATCTGTCAAGAATTAGAAAACGTTGGGATTCAGCGTTTGTGTGTTCATGGTAGAACCTTACGACAGAGATATTCAGGAGTTGCTGACTGGGATTATATCACAGAGGTCGTTGATGCAGTAGAGACACCAGTGATTGCTAATGGTGACGTGGTAGATGCAAAGACTGCAAAGGCGTGTCTTTCTCAAACTCATGCTGCTGGATTGATGGTGGGGCGTGGAGCAATCGGCCGTCCTGCTGTTTTTGGAGAAATCAAAGTNGGNNTNGGTTGGATGGAGCGAGATGATTTACCTTGGATCGCTGCTCACGATGGCGATTGGGATGAGTTGAGTTATGTCGCTCAACAATTTGCAACTCGACGTTGGTGTTGGAATAGATACATTGAGTTGGCACGCGAAACTACGGGACTAAATCTGAAGTCGATGCGTGGTCATGCAGTTTCGTTCACAAAGGGTCTACCAAGTGCTAAGAAAATCCGCAACATCATGCATGGCAAGCAAAGTCGAGAAGAATTCGCTCAAGCCACGAGCGAATTCTTGGCAACCAACTGACCAACCTTTTCGATTCTNCGAATTACACGGTTGAGGTCGTCCATAGACTTCTGCTTCAGCATTTCAATATCCATCCCCACCAGTCTATGGCCAAGTGGNANTCTTCCTCCTAAGAGGTTCAATAGTAACATCTGATCTTTGGCATCCATGGTTTTGAGGGCTCTTTCGATAGTCTCAGGCTTGCATGTGCCTTTCTTTAGATTCTTCAACAAAGAATTAGGAACAGACAGCCGCTCAAATCCACCTTTCTTGAGTAACCAATCTTCGCCTCTGCGCATGTATTGCGTAGTCATTGCCGACCATAATGCAGTAGACAGACGGTCNGTTCTTGCAACTCTCTCNACCATACCTGTGGACCTGAATCTTTCGAGGATTCTACCGANTCTNGGTTTGGGTCCATTCAATTCCTTTGCGGCTTCATCGATTGAAATCGGAGCACCGGAATTAAGCAGCATTTCGAATATTCTGACAGACAANGAATCTGCAACGATTTCTTTTCCAGGCCTCTCACCAAGTAGGCCTACATCGGCCATGAATCTTGACAATTCACTCTCGCCNTCTTCAAGCGGACCCCATTCTTTGATTCTGAGAAGGGCGCTTGGCTTACCGTCAGGCGGCAATTCAATTTTCATTGCAACCTTTTTTCCTCGATTCCAAACCTCATCGAAAATCTCTAGTCGCTGCGAGTGAATCAATTGTGCTCTAGCTTTCATATTCGAAATTGCCTTGTCGATTGATCCTCCAGTCAGGTAGTAATTTTTCCAACCCTTGCCGGATGATGTCGATACTAATCCTGCGGATACTAAACGTACAAAGTGATGGTGAATAGCGGCAGGAGTTAGGCCGAGGTTTTCAGCCAATTCTCTTGTCTCATACCCTTTACTTGGGTCCATGAACAGATGTTCTGAAAGAACTCTATGGATTGGAGAAAATGTTCCATCATCAGCGGCATTCTCTCCACGTCGGCGATGCAAGCAGAGCGTATCGATCAGCCAAGAGATTAGTTTCTCTCTGTCATTCTTGCTTGCTGGTAGAGGAATCTCATCCAGTCGCAAGTCGAACATACAGCCAACGGATTGCCGAGGGGCTTTGAACAATGCGCAACAAACGCCTCTTGAGAGACGATTAGTGAATCAACGTCTCTCGTCCGACCATTCATAATCAATAGAACGGGAATTTTGCCATTCTTCAGCATCGATTAGGTGAGGNGCCATTTCCAAGCGGTCTTCACGCAAGATTCCACGACGACGAAGAACTTTGACTGCAGAATGAACAGATGCTCTAGAGCGGCCAATTCTTCTTGCTAATGCTGCTTGTGAACGCGGGATTCCATTTACTCTAATGTCATCGATAATGGTCCTTTGAACTAGAGAAAGCCCAATTGGCATTTTCCTTGCAGCTTCAGATTCACCAACATCCATTCCTCGNAGAACTTCGATCTGCGAAGGTGCTCCTGCAAAGTAGCATGTTCTTCCATTAACTGAGATAATTGTGATGGCTTTTCTGCTAGTCAAGACATCAAGATGGTGTCTTAGTGTCCCGTTTGCAGCAGACAGATGGGATTGTAGTTCACGGTAGCACAAACCAGGATTTTTCTCAAGTGTTCTGAGAATTCTCTGTCTGAGCGGATGCTCGAAATCACTGATTTTGGCTTTCACTCCACCTCTTGTGAACATTAGAGAGGATAGGCTTGAACCAATACCCAAGATTCCNCCAGTGGCTCCAGCAATACCCGCGGCAAGCCACGGACGCTGGGTAATCCACTGTTTCAGAAGTGCCATGAGTTGTTTTGTCCACTACTCACTTGTAATTGATTCGGTTATGTGAATCATTCATCGAGACTTGATTGAACCGCTACGGATTTTGAGGTGTGCAACTAGTGGCGAGAGAAGCCTACCACAAGTTACNCCATGTTCAGAGAGGATGTAATCAACTCTTACAGGTGGTCCATCATCTACTTGGCGAATAACCAATTCTTCTTCAACTAAAAATCGCAATTTATCGGATAGAGTGCGACTGGAAATTCCAGCCAGTAGNGTCTTTAGTTGGTTGAATCTTCTAGGACCAGCNATGTATAATGTTGACAGAATTTCAATTGTCCAGCGGCTACCGAATACATGTAATGCTTCTACAGCAGCTTCGACTTCCCATTCAGTGTTCCAAGGCCCACCCTTCGAATTGTTAGCTAGTAACTCGCGAATGTGTTTACCNTTNGANATGGTTTNTTCAACATGGCTCTCAATATCACTCAAAACAGGATTCGGCAGTGATAGTGGAGGCTCGGGCATAAATCTCGCATAAGGTGTCTATGATAAAACATAGTGTAAATGTAAAACCATCATGAATTTTGGTATGNTGGCTTCCTTCCTTCAATCAAAGCACTCAAACCTTCCAATGCATCATCCGTTGAGAATATTGCTTCTAATTTCCCAAGTTCTTNTGATAGTCCTTCAGATAGTTCAGTTGCACCAGCAGCGTTAATCAGATCACTAGCCATTCGCAATGCAATAGGAGCAGTGCGAGATAGAGACTTCATTTGTCTGGAAACTAGTTTATCCTCGGGGTCAAAACCTTCAGGGCAGTTTCCGTCAAGAATGGTTGCTAGGTTTTCATCACTGTAGAATNCTCTGTGCAAATTTNACAATCTTTGAATCATCATTAATTGGTTTAGCTGGATACTTTTCTGTAGGCTTTCCTTGTGCATCAAGCATTGAAATTGTTTCATCGACTTTGGTTACATCAACCAAGTTTGTNACCATTCCAAGGTCTGCAGCAGTNNTTGCATCCATGAAGTTTCCAGCGAGTACAGCCCAGCGGGCTAATGGCAATCCAGCAATTCTAGCTGGGCGCTGAGTTCCACCCAGTCCAGGGAAGATTCCGATACTTGTTTCCGGGAATCTGAACTGGGTTTTCCTTGTACCAATGCGGTAATCACAGGATAAAGCGAGTTCAAGTCCTCCACCCAATGCTAAACCTGTTGTCAGTGCAATCGTGGTCTTGCTTGAGGATTCAAGCTTGTTTTGAACAACATGACCGTTTGCTGTGAAATCGTAAATATCTGGGAAGGAATCTGCACGGATTTTNTCGACAAAGAACTTGACGTCAGCACCTGCAACGAATGCCTTTCCTGCTCCGTCCAGTACAATCGTTCTGACAGAATTATCAGAATTAGCCTTGTCTAGAGCATCTCCTAACTGATTCACTACAGTTTCATTCAGGGCATTCATTGCCTCAGGACGGTTAATCGTAACAGTTGCAATTCCATCACTGATGTCTAGGTCGACATACGAGAAGGAGAACTCATTTTCTCTCTTCCAGATTTCTGGTACAGGGAAATTCGCTAATTCGCAGTAATCTTCTGCCATGGCTTTAGCCGAATCAATACCTAATCGGTTCGCTAATTCGAATGGTCCACGCGCCCACCTTAGGCCAACCTTTGCACCACGGTCTACATCTTCCAGCGAACATACCTCTTCATCGACGATTTGTCCAGCAACTGCGAACACTTGTCCCAATAGACGAGTTCTGATAATTTCCGCAGCCTCATCACTACATTCAGTGTCTTCACCGATTTCCCATTGGTCCCCGGCTTCAACCATTTCGCGAAGATTCTCAGCACCAACATACCTTGGAGTTTCAAGTTGTTCGGCAAGATAATCGGTTGAGTGAAGAGCGATTGGAGGTCCTGTCAGGTTCATCAAAGCGAAAGGACCCATTCCGATTCTGAAAGCCTTCATCGCTACCGCATCGATTGCTGCAGNGCTTGCGATTCCTTCTTGTAACAATAAGCAAGCCTCATTCAACCATGGTACGAAGAACCGATTTACTACGAAACCTGGGCGATCTTTACACAAAATTACGACCTTACCCAGTCCTCTGCAATATTGAACGGTTCTTGCAATCGTNTCTCGAGAAGAGTCTTCACCGGGAATGACTTCGACTAAGCGATTTTTTGCGGGATGATAGAAGAAATGTAGTCCTACAAATCTGTCAGGCCTTCCTGATGCGAGAGCAAGTTCGTTTACAGAGAGAGAAGAGGTATTGGATGCGAGAATAGTGTCTTTTCCACACACCTCATTCAGAGTATTGAAGACAGTACTTTTGATATCAAAATCTTCGAATACGGCTTCGATAACCAGGTCAGTATTTGTCGCGGTATTTTCAGTNCCAACAACTCCCGTTATTCTGCCTTTGATTTGCTCGACTTGATCAGGAGAGAAAATTCTTCTTTCTACCGCCTCGGACAAAAAATCAGAGATTATCGTTTGACCCCTTTCAACCCATTTTGCTTCTCTGTCTACCATTTGGACATCAAATTCTTCTTGCGCAGTTTTCTGAGCAATTCCGGAACCCATGTTGCCGGCGCCGATGATTGCTACACTCTGTACAGGTTGCATAATACCNTCCAAATCAAACCCCTCCATGAATTAAACGGGGGAAGGCTTCAGTTCAAAAAAGGGAATCATACGCCTCTTGATGGCGTTTCGCCCAATTTTCAACAGAGAATACNGCGGCTCTTTCCTTGAGCAATGAGCTTTCATCTTTCAAATTTGAAATNGCATTACGCCAAACTTCTATGTCTTCAGGCGGAAGTATGTGATGTTCGAGTGGAATCTCATTGTGTGCAGGAGCGTCTGCAACNAAAGCAGTAGTACCTGCCGCATATGCTTCGAGTGGAGGTAGACCAAAACCTTCTGCAACCGAAGGGAAAAGTAATGCATCAGCGTGTTGTAATGCGGCAATCATCTCATCCTGCTCTAATCTTCCGACCCAGTTGAGATTACAATTCAACTCTTTGGCATAAGAACACAATTCAAGTTTTGATTGTAGTGAGGATTCTGCACCAATTTTGTGGAGCGTAACGTCCATTTCTGCACATACCTTCACGGCAAAATCAACTCTTTTTCTAGGCTCTTCGCTTCCAATGACTAGCAGGTTTACTCCATCACTGAACCATGATGGTCTTTCGGTTTCTATCTGGTAATCTTGCAATTTTATCGCATGAGGAATCCAAGCGGTAGGTGTGCCAGGGAATCGCATTTCACATTCTTGCTGAGTGTGCTTAGATACACAAATTAGTAGAGATGCTCGAGCAAGTCCGCGTTTAATTTTATTCAAATCGGATTTTCGAATAAATGAAGGATTTTGCTCTCCAACTTCAACACCATTTCGGACACTTGGATAAAGGTGAAACAAGTCATGCACGGTCACAATGGATTTTCCTGATTTCGGAACAAGTCCGGATTGTTCTTGATCTGTGATGTGGACAATTTCGTTATTTTGAGACAACTTCGCAACTTTAGATGGGCCACTGAACCATCTTTTCCAGATTCTTGTAAAGGGNTTTTTCTTGATTTGATATTCGTGAACANCNCNCAATTCATAGCCTTNAATCAANCCAGATTTCAANCTTTCANCCAANGCTAAATGNGTACTTCCTAAGCCNGAGTANGGTGACAATTTCCCTCCTCTAGCTAGTATGATTTTACGCAATGAAATCCCTCATTGAACTATTTTCAGGTGTTTAATCGATTGAGCAATACCCAGATCTTCAGGGAATTGCATTGTCGCTTCAGGAATTGGAATTGGCACAATTTCCTTGCCTACCAAAGCAACTCTACTTGGTGGTGAATCGTCCAGTAATTTTCTGTCAGTCAATGGAGCTAATGCTCTTGAGAAGTCAAGTATATCTTCATGGAATGGCATATTTTCTGCAGTAAGGTTTTCTCTTGAGTTTCCGACATGCACATAACCCTTACATTCTATCCAGTCAGGGTCTGCTCGGTTATCTAGAGCAGCATATTGTGGAATATGTTCAGGATTCATATTTCTTCCCTTGATCAAAGTGTGTCTGCACACAATCCTAGTATCCAGGCTAGGTAGTAAATCGATAGTTTTCTCAAATTTATCCCATGCTGCAGCATTCCATTTAGGTCGACAGATTTCATCGAANACTTTCTTATTTGGAGCATCGACTGAAACATATAGTTGAGTAGGAAGAGTATCCAATTTTTCGATCACTTTTGGAAGAGTACCATTGGTAACCAGCATAGTGGTCATTCCATGGGCATGACATAACTCCATGTATTCAGAGAGTCGTGAGTAAAGAGTGGGTTCACCGTTTAGAGAGATAGCCACATGTTTGGGGTTTTGAGCATCAAGAAATTTTTCTTTAGGGACCTTTGGGTTTCCGCCAAAGCCCGAAATCAATCTTCTCTGAGCTTTAACTGAATCATACAGCATTTCCAATGGGTCTTGGTCGGTTAGTTGTAGAGAATCCATATGCGGCTCTCTCCAACAGTACGAGCATGCTAGATTGCACTGGTCTACTACAGGTGACATCTGCATACAGTTGTGGCTAGCAACTCCGTAAAAACGTCCTTTGTAACACTGACGATCTCTGAGTAAGGATTCTTTAGTCCAGTGGCACACTTTAACTCCACCATGCTCTCCAACAATATGGTAGCGTTGCTTTTGCAACTTCGCCTTTAGAAGCGGGTCCATCACCTATCGGACTAGTACTGCTGATTTCAAACCCACGCTTATGAGGAATGAACACTTCGGGTGTAACATGCAGGAGTCAGAAGAGTCATGGCTTCCGCATTTATTGGGCTTTATTCTCCCGATTGTAACCATATTAGGTATCTATGAAGGGGGGTGGTGGTCATTCTCAGGATTTGTCTATGCACTAGGAATTTGCCCTTTTATTGATTACTTCGCTCCTGAGAGGGNGCCCGTTAGAAGAGAGATGAGCACAAAGCCTTGGAATGCTTTACTGTATGCGCATAGTTTGTTTTATTTTGCATCAATTGGAATTTTACTATGGCGCGCTCAGCAAGANGGATTCGGGATGTCGGTTATTTTAGGCGGCCTGTCTGTTGGCATAGTTGGAGGAATATCGGGCATCATTAATGCTCACGAATCCGGTCATAGGAAGAAACGTTCTATGATTTGGCGACTTGCTAGAATCAATCTTTTCTTGGTACTATATTCGCATTTTACCACAGAGCACAATCACGGACATCACAAGAACTACGCTACAGTATTAGATCCTGCCTCATCCCCAGCCGGGCGCGGTTTATGGACTCAAATAGTAATGACAATCCCTCGCCAGTATAAGTCCGCCTGGTCAACACATTCAAAGAAAGGAAAAACTGGACTAANGAATCCTATCTTACATGGAACTGTTTTACAAATCGTCTTTCTAGCTTTGTTATTGCAAATATCCACTTCAGTACTATANGCGTTTTTGATACAGGCAGCTTTAGCAATCATACTGCTTGAATATGTAAATTACATGCAACACTATGGGTTGAGAAGAGGAGTTGGTAAAAAGCATACAGAAATGCACTCATGGGAGCACAGGGGNGTGTGGTCTAGATGGACTTTGTTAGAACTGCCTCTTCATCCAGCNCATCATCTCAAAGCAAGTACTCCNATGTGGGATTTACAGGCATATGAGAAATCACCCCAGTTGCCTAGCGGATACTACGTATGTTTCTGGCTAGCAATATTCCCTCCACTTTGGAAGAGAGTGATGGGTAAAAAATTGGAAAAACTTTCTGCTAATCAGTAATNATGGCAGCAGTGTTTTTTGAAACACTTAGTTTTAACATTACACCCAAAACGCATTATAGAGGCGGTTCCAAAAGTAAAGTGAGGGAGAAGTATGGACCANGAACTCGAAACTTGGATTGAAGATGTAATGGATAAGCAACAGTACCGAAATGGGATTTTTTCTGATAAGGGAATTATGAATTGGTTACGGAAAATTACACTGTCCAGAAAGTGAACTTCTTATCGCCCACTTCAAACACTAATTGATATAGCATAACTTCATGATGCTGCTTATTAATAGGTGGTGTCATGCTAGAAGTTACCAGTTTGACGAAGTCCTTTGGATCAGGTTCAAACAAACTCGATGTCTTGAAAGGCATTGAAATGCGCATCAAAAAAGGGGAGATGGTTGCCCTTATGGGCCCATCTGGTTGTGGCAAATCTACTCTTTTGAATATCATTGGAGGGTTGCTAGCTGCTGATGGAGGCAGCATTGATATCAACGGGCGCAAGTATGGCCTCAAAGGACCCTCCAGCGTAGTTGATGTTCGCAGAGAATTGGTTGGCTGGATTTTCCAAGATTTCCATTTGTTAGATAATCTAAGTGCTGTTGATAATGTTGCAATGGCCCTNGAATTGTCNGGNATGAATTCTTTTGAGGCTGAAATTGCTGCGAAAAATTCCCTTGAAAGAGTGGGATTAGGTGATAGAATGCACCATATTCCTGACCAGTTGTCTGGGGGTCAGCAGCAAAGAGTCGCAATAGCGAGGGCAATTGCCGGTAATCGACCAATACTTTTGGCAGATGAACCAACTGGAAATCTCGATATTGCCAGCGGAAAAGAAGTGATGAAACTATTCAAAGAATTGTGTCATGATAAAGAAAATCCAATTTCTATACTGATGGTTACTCACGACCCAGATCTTGCATCCAATGCGGATAGAATGCTCTTGCTCAGGGACGGTAAGACTGAAGCATCAGACATACGTTCAGCATGGGGCTTAGACGACGAAGGAGTTGAGGAGGAATGAGTCCAGACATCGAACTTAGAGACTCTGATTTTAGCGTGAATCGTTCTAAACTTTCTAGGTTTAAGCATAAGATGCTTGAACTTCCTAGCAGACTTCGATTGGCTGGGCAAGGTGCTTGGAGAGGTAAAGAGAGAGGATTGGCAGTAATTACTGGTGTATTCCTTTCTTCCCTAGTAATCACTACGGTTCTAGCTTACGGAGTTGGATTGTCTCAACTATTCTTCGAAGAATCTCTCAAATCGGAACCGTTTGATGCAAAGATAGAATATGGCCGTACACCTGTTGAAAATGCATCAGGTTGGTCTAACAATACTACGGTAATGACGGAAGTTTGTGATGAGTTATTGGAAGANTTTTCAGAATTCAATGACTGCACTTTAGTTTTAGGTAGGCAGGGTATACATAGCGGGGGCTTTTTCAATCGAGAATTCGTNGTCGCTCAGCCATTAGAAATGCGAGAGATAACGGATGATGCGAATCCGTATTGGTCTAATGTCACATTCTCATATCCTGAAGCAGACGCAAATGGACCTCCAATTTCGGACATGCGTGCGATAAGATTCCTCGGGCCTGATGCCTTCGACGGTGAACTTGCTAAACGGTTAGGAGCAAATATCATTCCAGGTTTGGGAGAATGGCCATCTCCTGAAAATATGAGCGATAATCGCGGAATTATTCTCCCATCTGCAATCGCTAGTCAAGCACAGGCAAATGTCGGTGACAGATTAGATTCGCTTACATTTGCTTATGTTGTAGANGAATCNACGCTTGTTGAGGGTTCGATTACTGAAGACAATTGTGACGGTGAAATCACGCCTGAAAACAATGAAATGATATATTGTAGAATGTGGATGACTGTAGAAAATCTAACTGTGATGGGAATCTATGAACCATGGGATTTTGGTAATCCCACACTTCCATTCAATCCAATATTTTCGACTTGGACTGTATTAGATGAATCACAGCGTGGAACTTTGATGTTCTATGACCACATGTACCTAGGCGTAACAATTGACAGAGGCCAACTTCCTACAACATCCACTGATGATGCTGAAGAATGGTTAGAGGATTTAGGAACCAGAGTACAAGCTGGAAATTATACTGACGAAGGAGTTGAACTGTATTACACAGATATCGTCACAGGTACGATCACCTTCCTGAATATCTTCCTTGGATTAATCCAAATTTTCGATTACATTATCATGATTCCAATTGTGATTTTATCGATTGCTGTACTAATTTACGGTTTGGTACTTTCACTTGAACAAAGACGCAGGGAAGTTAGTATTCATAGGGTCATAGGTGCAGATGGTCGTAGCCTACAAGGCATGGTGTTACTGGAATTATTTGTCATGTCTTCCGCTGCTTGGCTCATTGGGTATATTTTGGCACTGCTTGCAGTTCCTGTCGTTTTGTCCGCAGTAGGATTTATGGAATTCAGGACTGGAGATTTCGATGTAAATCCAACTCTTGGGATATGGTCTACTCTATTCACNGCAGTCACAACACTTGGGCTTGCNATTCTATTNGGTCGAAGCCGNGCTAGAGATTTCATCGAGTTGGANATCGAAGAAGGNGTCAAGAAGACAACTAAGAAATCCGAACCGAAGCGTTGGTTACACTGGACAGCATTCCTTTTCGGAATGCTCGCTGTCATCGATACATGGCTTGAGATGAATGGAAGTGAAGATGGGATTGTTTCCAATTTCTTTGTCGAAGGCCTAATCGGAATATTCGGGCCTTTCGCTTTGTGGATTGGAGGCGCGCTTCTANTGGGAAGAATCGGTGCTAAAGGGCCACAGATTATGCAGTTGATTTTCGGAAGGTCGCCGCTGTTAAAGGATGTTAAGAGGGGCCTCAAGGGNTCAGGTTCTGCTGAATCAGTCAACAGGTTAGCAGTAATCATGTTACTTACTTTATCGATTGTAACTCTAGCTGCAGTTCAAGGATATACAGGTACTATCGTTGACGAGAAGACAGTTGATGCTACAGTAGGTTCCGATTTGCAAATCCAAATGGAGCAAAATGTGAATGAATCACAAATAATCAGTATCGTCAAAGAATATGCTGACGCTGATGTAAAACCGCTTGCTACAAGTGTTCCACAACTTGCTCTTAGCGACGTGCTTGGGGGAGAGAATCTCCAAACATATGTATTGTTGGAAAGCAGCGATGATGTATTGAGATGGAGTGAACAAGCCCTTCCGGGAGATGATATTTCCAAGGCTTTAGACGCTTATCAGAATGGTGGATTCTCAGCCGGTACTGATGCTGCTTACTCACTTGATTTGCCTGGTTCAGAAAGGGGAGGAGATGAAAATCGCCTAGATGATGAACTACTGGATAGNTCTGATGATAAATCAGAAATCGTNACTNTAGTCTGGGAGAAAATAGAGTTCAACTTTACAACAGGTGGAACTGGTGAAGAGGACCCTAATGCTCTATTCTTTGCATATACTGAATTGATGGAAGGCGATTGGTCCGGGTTGAATCTAGNTGGCCAAGATATGAATGAGAGAAACCTGGGCAGAGTAGATATCTCAGAAACCAATCTATCTGGNGCAGATATGTCTAATGTAAACCTCAGTGAATCGATTCTCTTTGAAACTGATTTGTCAAATGCGGATATGACAGGTGCAAATCTTGAGAACGCTATTATCGTTAATTTCGCTGAAGGGTCAATTGAAGGCGCAGATTTGAGTGATGCAAACCTGAATGGATTATTCGGCCTAGTCGACCTTTCTAGTGCTATTTTGTCAAACACAACATGTCCTGATGGAAGCAACAGTGATGTAACTTCTTGCGCATCTGGTGCCTCGGTGATTCCACCACCACTAGCTGCACCGTTATTCTTAGCAGACACCACAGTTCGATTGGAAATTACTAAGTTTAGCACTGAAATGTATTACATGGGAGTTCACGAATATCTTCCTGGTATTGACTCAACAGTTGTAGAATCTACATTGATTATTGGAGAAGACAAGTGGAGGTCCCTTGTCGGAAACGAGGTTGCTGATAACTATACATCGACAACCTGGATTGTAAGAGTAGACGGGGTTGATGGAGATGAATTAGAGTCTCTAGCATCTCAGTTGGAGGCAGATTCAAGAGTTTCAGAAACAATGGATTGGTCAAGTAAACATAAGGAAGTGGAGCGCAATGGCGGCTTAATCTTTGGAACCCCTGGTCTTCTCTCATTGCAATTTGTGGTTGCTAGCGTAGCCGCAGTAGCTTCGAGTTTCGTATTCCTATCTCTAGTTCTAAATCAAAGGCAAAAAGAACTTGCAGTTTTGCAGGCCATTGGTGCATCTCCTAACCAGATTATCAGGCTAGTATTGTTCGAAATTCTATCCATTGTCATTGTATCCATGGCTTTGGGTGTTGTTCTAGGTGTTGCTTTAGCATTGTCATTCAATGGATTCTTCGATATCTTCGGATTTATATTCCAAATATTTGGAGGNTCTAGTACGGTAATAGATCGTACCTTAGTATATCCATGGACTCAAATTGTTCTAGTTTCATTAGCGGTGTTTGCAGCAGTTGTAGTAGCACTGTTGGTAACTACACGTAAGGCACTGAAGTCNGACTTGGCTAGTGTGTTGAAGGGGGAGTGAAAATGGCTGATACGATTTTACACGCAGATGGTTTGTACCATGTATACGAATCCAAAGCCGAAGATGGAAACGTAGTTGCTCTCAGAGGTCTTCATATTGATATGAAAGAGGGCGAGGCGATTGCAGTAGTTGGGCCTTCAGGTTCTGGAAAATCGACATTGATGAAGTGTCTTGGCGGTCTAATGAAACCAAGTGCTGGCTCTGTTAGTTTGGCTGGTAAAAACATGACTAGACTGGCAGGTCAAGAATTGGTTGAACTTCGCCAAAAGACAGTCGCCTTCATTTTCCAGGAGGGAAATCTGTTACCAGATTTGAACGCNCGCGATAACGTTGCACAACCACTTCGNCATCAAGGTGTTTCATCAAAGAAAGCTCTGGCTTTAGCGGATGCCATGCTTACAAAACTAGGTATGAGTCACCGCTTGAAGGCATTACCGGCCATGCTGAGCGGAGGAGAACAGCAACGAGTTGCAATTGCTCGTGCATTAATCACNCAACCACGCTTGATACTGGCAGATGAGCCAACTGGCGCATTAGACCCAGTAACCAGCAGGGAAGTTCTGGCCCTGTTCAAAGATTTACANGAGAACGATGGAGTTTCATTCTTGCTAGTGACACACTCAAAAGAGGTTGCAGCATTNGCGAATCGCTCTCTCGAGTTAAGAGATGGAAGATTCGTAGCAGAACACGGAGAATCTGTTGATGTAGAGAATCTAACAAAGGATAGAGAACTCATTATCGATGAAACGGGAACAGTCACACTACCTCCAGATTTGTTGGTCAGGCTTGGTGGTGCTGGAAGGTACACGGTCGGAAATATCAACAGTGGCTACATCTCTTTACAAGGCGAATCTGTTGAATCAATGGGTAAGATGAAACTGGCATCTAGTTGTCCAGCATGTAAGCATGAATATGGTGACAGCGATGAACAATTGTGTCCATCCTGCGGCTCTTCCAGACCTATGGTGGAGGTNAAAGAATGAGTCTTTTCAAAATCTCAGGAATTCTAGAAACTATTTCCACAATTTCTNTGTTTTTCGTGGCAATGCCNNTGAAGTATATTGGCGATAATGAAATCCTCGTGAAGATCATTGGGCCGATTCATGGGTTCTTGTTCATCCTTTACTGTGCACTAGTTTGGTGGGAACAGCATAGGGGAAGAATGCCTTCTAATTTGGCGATTTATGGTATGTTAGCTGCGATTCCGCCTGGTGGGCCAATTTGGTTTGATAGGAAATATCTGAATGAACAAACTCCTTCTCCTGACCAATCAATATAGGCGTTAAAACAAACTAATAGTTCCACGAACGCAAATCATGGCCAGCGTGTGGGTGGTGGACTCTAATTGTTTTATTCACGTAGGCTCAATGGCTCCTAACGGCTTTCTAGACGACCTAAAGAAGATTCTCGAGGCAGATGATTCCGCCCTATATGTAACCCCGGGAGTCCACGGGGAGATCAAGACAGTCCGATTTCAAAGATGGCCCGGGCAACCCAATTTGCTGGACGAGATTCGTGATTTGTTAATTACAGTCACAATTGATGAGGCTGAAGTTAGAGCATTAGCACAACATATTGGGGAGAAAGCATCTCCACAAGATGTAGATTTATCTTTGATGATTTTAGGCTCCAAACTAGCTCACGAAGGTCACAAAGTAACTCTCGTGTCTGACGATTACAAAATGACCACCACTGGAGAAAAAGCGAATCTAAATTTTGAGACCTGTCCTCCATCTACATTCTTGCAAAGACTCGCAGATTCTGGAGACGCAGGTCAGAGAACTAGAATGAGAAGCCTCTCTAGAAGAGTTAGAGCTGCTGAAATGAGGTACGCCATTAGCAGAGCAGGTCAATATGATATTCAGGCAAAATTGACTTGGATGGTAGACTCTCTACTTTCATCAAGAGTCGCCTTGGCAGAAGAGGTTGAAGATACATCAGAACCTGACGAAGGCAAACTGATTGCGGGATTAATTCGCTCCATTCGGGGTGAAAGAGTGAAGAAATCTACTCTAAACAAATTAGGCTCATTACCTGAAATTTGCGCTCCTGTGTCTAAGCTCGACGCGCACTTGTCTAACCTTTCATCTGATGGAAGTTCTGACGACATAAAAACCGCTTACGATTCAACAATTGAATTGATGAGTGAGGT
This sequence comes from Methanobacteriota archaeon, assembly GCA_002709705.1. Taxonomy (GTDB): domain Archaea; phylum Thermoplasmatota; class Poseidoniia; order Poseidoniales; family Poseidoniaceae; genus MGIIa-K1. The sequence continues at coordinate 49,593 of PAQE01000003.1, forward strand.
TTTGGAAACCACAGGAATCGGGCTTGCTCCCCTAGGTGAAGAGTTAGCCGAACTCGCACATAGAGCAATGTCAGGAAATTTGTACAGAATGGAATCTGCTTTAGGGATGTTAGCCAAAATGTCTGGTAATCTCAAATTGTCAAGATTACATCTTTCTAGAGCACTCTCAATTGCAACTCTAATCGATGATATTGGAGCAGAAATGAGAGCAATGCATCAATTGGGACTGCTAGCATTGGGGGCGAAGAATTGGAATCGAGCTGCGATGCTGTTTGAAACAGCAGATAGGCAATCTCAGACAATTGGTGCAGACCGATTAGGTCATCTGGTTTTAGCTGGTATCGCAAGGCACATTGATGGAGATGATGATTTAGCAAAAGCCCACATTAAATCAGCGAATGCGATCATATCTGATAACAAATCCGAAGCGACTGATATTCTAACGAATGTCGGCAATTCTTTACTAGCAATAGATTGTCCTGGACTAGCAATTGAGATACTAGATGAGGCTATGGAATGTGCTATTGAAGAAGGCCAGAATGATAAATTGGAAATGCTTGCAGAAATGCTATTGTTAGCAAATACGGCAATGACCGAAAAAGAGCAGATTCAGTATGAGGGTCTTAGGCTTCTTGTCGATCGATTAAACGCTATCTCCAGAGATGCATCAAAGGATTTTGAAACCCAGATTTCACAAATTGATAAGAAGGCAGAGCAACTATCTAAACCTCTTGACCAAACATGGAATGAATGGCAGCCGTCTTCAAAACTAATACCGGAGAATTCACAGTTAACAATTGTTAGAATTGATGAAGATGAGAGTGGACGTGTCCTATTGGTTTCACACCATCCAGAAATCGGAGCAATTGGACTTTGGTTGCCCGACGGGGGGGTTGAAGCTGCACCAGGAAGCACTATCGAAATCCACGAATCAAGAATCAAGGTTGCCCCTCCAACTGATGTCCTTAGAGACATTCACAACATTCGTGGAATTGTAGCTGTAGAAAATCCTGAAGCGATTTCTTTTATCGCAAAAACAGAAGATATTATCGAGGAAGAACTCTGACTATTCGGTTATATTCGCATCTTGCTTCATCCTGAATGAAGCCGGGCAGGTATTGACTCCGAATACCTTGTAAAATGGACACCAGCCAAAGACGGAAGTTGTAACGCTCCAAATCCCGAAAACCAAGAAGATAATTTCCCATGTGGAGCTTGCAATGTAGTCAAAAAGAACTACTCCGAGCCCTGCGAATAATCTCAGGACTCTGTCAAACACACCTATATTCAAAGGAATCAACTCTAGTTATGGTAAAATCCTTATCCCATTACTTATCAATAAATGTTCTAATCCTATAGCAAATGCTCAACGATAGAACTCGAACATTAGTATAAATATAGACATACAGACAATAGCGCATGAAGTCATATCTAATCGTAGGCGGTAGCAGTGATATTGCTAAAGTTACAGCAAAGAAACTCCTAGAAAGTCAAGTAGCAGTGACATGTTTAGTTCGTGATAAATCACGAGTAGAAGATATCGAGGCATTAGGTGCAACTATTGTTCAAGGCGACGCACTCGATCAAGAATCAATATCTGATGCGATTACAAAAGCCTCAGAGAATGGAGGAGGTCATATTTCGGGCGTTGCTCACTTGGTAGGTTCAATTGCCATAAGGCCTCCTCACGCATTGAGTCTAGAAGCTTTCAATGAGGTAATCGCCACCAATCTCAGCAGTGCATTCCTAACCCTTTCCTTGTGCGGAAAAGCAATGCTGAAAATGGGAGGTGGAAGGATGGTATTTACCTCCAGCGTCGCGGGCAGCCTAGGCCTAGTTAACCACGAAGCTATTGCCGCAGCAAAGGGAGGGGTGGAATCGATGGTAAGGTCTGCAGCAGCAACTTATGCTAAGAGAGGAATCAGAGTAAATGCAGTGGCCCCTGGATTAACTGATACTCGATTGGCATCAACCATATTACGTTCAGATGCTATGAGAGAAGCATCAGCACAGATGATTCCACTGAAGCGAATTAATGAAGCCGATGAAGTTGCTAGCAGTATACATTGGTTGCTAACCGGAGCACCTGATAATTTCACTGGACAAATATTACACCTTGATGGTGGAATGTCACAGATTTTAGCTTGAGTGATAACATGGGTTGGCATGTAGCAATCAAGCAATCAAAACTCAAGCCAGGTAAGAAGAAGATGCTCAGTGTAGCCAAGGAAATAGTATTAATTGGCCAAATTGAAGACAGATATTTCGTTACCGAAGCATTGTGTAGGCACATGAGGTGGCCTCTAGCCTATGGTGGCAAAGTGAAGGATGATTGTATTCGATGTCCTTTGCATCAAACAACTCACAAAATCGACAATGGAGAATTGGTCGAATGGTCACCATTCCCTCTATTCCCACCATATGGAAAGCTCGTAGGGAAAATGAGCAAACAAAAGGATCTCAAGATTTACGAAACCAGAATTAAAGACGGCAATATCGAAATTAGAATCGATTAATCAACTTCAACCAACTCTAGTTGTATGATAGGAAATTGTAAATCATTCCATAATATGGCTTTTACATGGAAGAATCACCGGTTATTCGGATGTGGATTACCAACAAAAATGGCAGAGAAATCACGACAGATATGAGCGACTCCATGGTGTCCTTCCTCTCTGTAGCTATTGAAAACGGTTGCATTGGCTCAACATTTGCAGAAGATGAGGAGCGCATCATTGTGTACACTAGATGGTCAGACGAGAGGACATTGGAACAGTTTCGCTCGTCAGAGGATTATGGCATTGAAGAGGGGAAAATCGTACAATCATTTGTCGCCGCAGGTTTCGAAATCCCAGGGGATATTCTGTTTAATTCAACAGCTAAAATCTTGTTCAGCAATTGAACTACTTTAATCCAAGGCCAAAACATGGGTACCCTTTGATTCGAATTGTCATGCCTTCCAGTCTTTATGTAATTCATACACGGGCGAGGTTTCGGAAGGCTGCTCCTCTATTCGGTCCAACAACCAGATTACCCAATCAAAGGGCCCAACTAAGGAATTAGTTTGGTTCTCAGTTGAGTCTAACCATAATGAATTGAGCAATTTTGCGAGTTTTCGTATTCTTTTTTCTAAAATGGTAAGGTATGGCTGGTAGTATGCAGACAGTATTTCTAGGGTCAAATGGCCCTGGAATGTCATAATTGCATGGCTATTTAGTCCAACCAATATCGCATTGATTGAGTTTTTTTGTTCTCGGGATAGAGCTAGAACTTCTTCTTGCGTAAATTCTTCATCGAGATCATTTGCAATAACCCCCATTGCTCTCTGAACCAGCGTTGTGCCAAGGTGTTCTGCTATGCGTTGTGTGATTTCATTACGACGAGTTTGATTCCATTCTACTACCTGTCGCAAACCGAATAACATTGTCAGAAGGATGGCAATTCCGCCTAGAGCTTCACCTACTTGTGCAGCAGTTTCTAGATTCATGCTTGGTGATTAATGACGAGGAAAATATGCTTTTCCTCAAACCCAGGCATGTTGATTCAAACTTTGGCCATTAGTCCGATTTCCATAGGGATGG
>PAQE01000004.1 GCA_002709705.1 Methanobacteriota archaeon
GATTGAATGATTTATAATTGTAAATCCGGGATTTATATTATAAAATTTAATGGACAGCATAACTCATGGGAAAAGCGACAATACCTATTGTTGTTCTAATTTTCATAATGAGTATTTATTCTCCTGTAAATAGTAGCAATAACGAACGGATTAAAGAAACACAGTTGTTATTTTCCTCTCATGGAAATGAAAGTGGTAATTTGAGTGGTTGTACTAATACGTCTGCAAGTAATTACAATCAAAATGCAACAGAAGATGATGGGAGTTGTATACATCAATCCAAGGGAGGATTTGAGATTTCAGAATCAATATTTGATGAGGGATTAATTAGTGGATTAAAATTCAGTCCAAACGGAGATAAATATGCTATTTTACAATACAAGTTTGAAGAGGATAATTCAAATAGTGTTCCGAAAATCATTGTTGTTCCTACAGATAATAATGAAAGTATGAATACAACCGAAGTTCAACTATCAGAATTTGACTCAGGTCCAATAGATTTTGACTGGTCGCCAGATGGAAAGCAATTCGTAGTTATGTTTAGGAATATGGAAGTGATAACATTTGATTCGGAAACAGGAAATGTTTCAGATTATTTATTCGATCTTAACAATTCAGTATGCCAATCCTGCAATAACAATGTTAACTACGGAGAAATCTCATACAATCATGACGGAAGACTAATTTCTGTTATGGCAAAATATTCTGAGAGGATTTACCTGGATGACCTTGCTTACGGTTTTGTGATTAACACATCAACGAAAGAAATTGTTAAGGTTTTCTCAAGAGAATACGGTCCCAGCACTGGGACTTGGAGCCCTGATGGTAGTCAATTCGCATTTCAGTCCAGTTATAGTCTAAATTGGATTATTTTCTTTAATACAAGTACTTGGGAAACTACAGAATTAAATTTCGTATACGATGAAAGGCTTCTATCTATGGATTTCTCTTCAAATGGAGAGTTTATTGCATTGTGTTCCTTAGACAAATTGTACGTTTACAACACGTCAACGCTTGCAAAAATATGGGTATCGGATGTCTCAAATTGTTTGGACATCGATTGGTCTTCAAACACAGATTATGTGGGTGTCACTCAATCTTACAACTACGGTTGGCGGTTAACATGGCAAAGTGGTCCATATGATTGGGAGTGGTACTCTGACGGTGGTTCAATAACCATATACAACTCTTCAACAGGAGAAATTGTAGATAGACTCACCACAGGGAATGGGGATGTTTGTGCTTATTGTGATTATATTGATTTTTTTGAGTGGCACCCATCTAGTAACTATATCATATCTAGCGGACCAGTTTTTGAAATGGACCAGCTTAATTCCTACCCTAGAATAGATTTTTGGGTTTACAACGAATCCATTATAGTAACATTCGGTTGCATGGAAATGTATAGTGTTAATTTTAATCCAAACGCAACAAGAAGTGATGGTAGTTGTGTTGAATTTAATGAGCAAGACGTAAATCAAATTAAAGAAGAGGGGTATTATTATACTGATGAAATTTATTTTTATGACACTTATTGGGATTTTTGCGAGTGGGATGAATCTGAAGGTGAATTCCTCTGCTGGGTGGAAGACTTGACCGTCTTATCAGAGGATGAGATAGATGATCTAGAAGTTTGTGATCAATCGGAAAACGGATGTGAGACGGAGCCTTATTGTGAAGAAACAATTAATGGTTTATGGGGATGTTTTTCCTCGTTTTCTAATTACCAAGGCACTCCACCAGATGATGATGATCAGAAATTTTTCTCTGGTATGGTAGATGATTTTGGAGAAATATTATTTCTTCTAATAGTTATCATAATTGTCTGTATTATTGTTGTTATATATGTCAACAGAGGTAATACTAAGCTATCAAGTGATTTTGTTGACGATGGTCAGAATTACATGATAAATGAGGAACATAATTCCACTATTCCGCCGAAGGGATTCGAGATAAATATTCGAGATTTGAAATAAAGACCAAGCATACAACCTCCTAAATAGAGAATTAGGTATGGTTGTAATCATTGTTGGTATAATAAAACGGTGTTAGAAAATAACACTATTGAAAAAAAAATATTCGGCGAATTTCAACTTAGATATGATTATCGAAGAGGTTGTTATCTTGGCGTATGGAGATGTAGGTGGCCCAAATCTTGATTTTTCAAATATGGGTTGTATTGGCTTTTGTCCTGAACGTTTAGATCTTCAAGATTGGTTGCTTCTTTTTGCAATAATAATTACAATGTTATACGTAGCTTCTTGGATGATAACAATAGCTAGAAGATTTTTCATATATGTAATAAAAACATACAGATCAAAAAATGAAGGTGTAGTAGGTTTAGATTTAGATTATGTAAGAAGAGTTGAAGAAGAAAGGAAGTCATTTAATCTAAAGAAAGAATTGGTTGTATTGTGGTATTGTAGTATTGTTGCATTCTTAATAATCGCATTCCTAACCATTGCTTTTTCGTGAGAAAATAATCTCAAAAATAGCAACAGAATATTCATCTGGCTTTACCTCGATTAGTATATGGACGTAGTATTAGGAGAGTTAATTCTCCTGGTTGCTCTTTCATTGATTGCAGCAATGTACGCTAGCGTGGGGCATGGTGGGGCATCTGGATATTTGGCTGTGTTGTCACTAACTGTCTATGCAAATAACGACCCCGCTTGGTTGAAGCAGCATGCTTGGAGTTTGAATCTATTAGTAGCTGGAATGGCATTTATTGCATACAAGAAGGGTGGTTTTTTTGATTCAAAATTAGCAATTCCTTTCATTATTGCAAGTATCCCTGCAGCATTAATTGGTGGATATTTGCGAGTAAATGATGATATTTACGATACTTTGTTATCGATAACTCTAGTGTTTGCTGCTTGGAAATTGTATAAAACAAAATCTAGCGAATCAGAAGAATTGTTTTCCAACCCACCTCCTACTCATATCGCTTTGATTGTGGGCGCAATTATTGGTTTACTTAGTGGAATAATCGGAGTTGGTGGTGGAATTTTCTTATCCCCTATAATTCTGTTATTTGGGTGGAGTGATCCTAAAACAACAGCTGGTATTGCTGCAGTTTTCATCTGGGTGAATTCTGCTGCTGGATTGATTGGTAGTTCAATATCAGGTCAAAATGTAATTGAAATTGAAGTGTTGGTTCCTTTTGCAATCGCTGTATTGATTGGTGGTTACGTAGGTTCAAAATTTGGTTCTGAGAAGTTTTCTCAGAAAACGGTTAGAAACACATTGGTGTCTGTAATGTTAATTGCTGCGATTAAGCAAATCCTAGACTTGATTGGTATGTGGATATAATCAATTGAAGGAGTCTTCATGTCCACAGTGTGGGCATGATATTGTGTACCTTGCCTTCTTTGGTTTTGGAACTTTCATTATAGCTCCACATAATGTGCACTGGTGCCTAATTGTTTCAGGCTCTTTTTGCTTAGGTTTCTCACTCAGAGTACGACCAACGTCTGTTGACCAACCGACTTGATCGGTATAAGAATCGGTTTTCTTCATTTTCGAACTCTTGAGGGAGAGTCGAATTTTACGCTTCTTTTTTCGGCGCTTACCAGGAGGTGTTTTCTTGGTTGCCATGGATGACGGTGGGTGTCACTGTATTCAATGACTTCGGAAAAAGTGTTATTCTAAAAGTACCGATTCTCCATTGATCGGGGTATGTACTGTGTGGCCTTTAGATTCTAATTCTTCAACAAGTGGAGGTCGAGCGTGATTAGGATCTGTATGATAGATAACCACTGTTTCGGCTTGGCACTGTTCTGCAAAATCAACAATTTCTGAATGTCCTGCGTGAGTAGAAAATGAGAACTGACTTATTTCGAGATCGATTGGTGTTCGCTTATCCCAGATAGGGATATGTCCCTCATCCAAAAGCATCCTTCCTCCCGAACCAGTTGCCTGATATCCAGTTAGAAGAATTGCATTTCTAGGATCCATTCTCAATCTGTTTAGGTACCAGATAGCTGGTCCCCCATCCATCATTCCAGAAGTTGAAACAATACAATCAGCATCTAGAGCTTTCTTTTTATCAGATTTTGAAGAGACACGTCTACACCATCTCCATGCATCCTCTAATGCTTGAGGATCTCTCAGTGCTTCTGGGTGTTCCATCTGTAACCTCGCTACACTTTTTCCCATCCCGTCAACATGAACATCCAATTCTGGAAGATATTTGTGAAGTGTCATTACAATGTCTTGAGTCCTGCCGTTTGCAAAAGCAGGAATTAATGCAGTTCCTCCCCTATCCGTAACCTCTACAATTCTGTCAACAAATTGTTCAATTGTATCTTCCTTTTTTGGATGATTTTTACCACCATATGTTCCTTCAACAAAAAGAACATCGCATTTTTCAGGCTTAGCGCCAGAAACTAATGGTGAGTCTCGGGTATCAAAATCACCAGTGAAGAGTAATTTGTGTGTCTCTGTTTCAACATTTAACATAGCAGCACCAGGTATATGTCCTGATCTACTGAGTTTTAGTTTCCAGGATTCGTTTTCCCATTTCTCATCAAATTGATGTGTGTACCAAGAAGAGGTTGCAATATCGATATCTCTTTTATCCCAGGCTAAAGGATAACCTTCAAGTCTACTGACTTTGTAGCAATCGTTCCACATCATATGACTTATCTTAGCTGTCAACGGAGTTCCGTGTAATCTTGTTCTATGGTTAGAACATAACCAGGGCGCCATTCCCAGATGATCTATGTGTGAATGAGTAATTACTGCGTCTTTGATAGGAGGCGCTTCATGAGGATATTTTGGAGGATCAGTGGGGGCTAATCCATAATCAAGTAACATCTTAGTACCATATTTATCTTCAAATACACAACCAACATTACCAACTTCATTACCTCCACCAAGGTAATGATAACGCATTCCAGATGATGGTGGTGTCTCCGGATAGGATGTAGTTCTACCTGGAGAATAAAATACCATATTTGGCCGGTAGCATGTAATATGAATGAATATGTCGGACCCCTGTATTTCCACTGGAATAATTTAAAGGGTGTTAGGATCAAATCAAATCTCGCGATAGTTATAGGATAGACGCGTCAAACATCAACGGGTCTTACTTCGTTCACATTCAATATTCATCATTGCCTACTTAGTCACATCTCTTCCTTTTCTATTCCAATGGAAATGAAGGGGTAAAGGATAACATATCATTTTTGTACGAATATCATAATTTTTTATTTCTAATGCAATTTAAATCGTTTTTAGAAATTTAATTTTCACCTAAAACTAGATTTTTCCAATGGTCATTACGCCGATGAAACAATGAGTGAATATCCACTGGAAGTAACATGGCGGAGGTTTTAGCAGCAACGTTTGTTGTTGATGAGGAACTCTGTTATGGATGTGGTGCCTGTATAGCATTATGTCCTACAAGTGCTTTAGATCTAAAAGAAAGGTTAGCTGTTGTTAAGCAAGAAAAATGTACACTTTGTGAATACTGCATACGATCTTGTCCCGTTTTCGCATTAAGAATCGAGGGTGGAGATTAATGATTAATATTGCAGGAGGAGGGGTTAGAGGACTATCCTGCGCTCTTTATTTTCTAAAAAATAATTATCCAGTAACAATTTATGAATCACGTCAAGAAATCGGTAATCCCGTACGCTCTCCAGGTATAATCCAAGTAATGCCTAGTGATTTAATTGAAAAAACATCAGCAAGAAAAATTAGTTCAGGCTGGGCTTTCAGGAGAGAGTGGTTTGAAAAAGAATTAGCAAAAAAAGTCACAGACTCGGGTGGTACAATAAAACTCAAAACAACATCACCTGAAAATTCGATAAATTGTACAGGAGGAAAATCAGTAGCTTCAGGATGGCCTATGCAAGGAAGCCAGTACAGCGGNCTTGAATTGTGGAGTGGAGGAATAACTATTCTAGAAAANATTCCAACAGATTTTACACTAAATTCAATGTATGAAGATAGATTCTGTTTTCAGAGAGGAGATGATTTAATCGAATGTTGGATTAAGGGAAAATTACCTAGGCCAACCCAAGGCTGGCTTGAGATAATGAGGGGAGAACATCCATCATCTTCAACACAAATTTGGGCAGATGAAGCTATATTCGAAGGGGAAGAGATAGCCAAAAATTTCATTCATTCTCTTCAGGAGTTGAATTAACATGATACCCGATGTTGGTTTGTTGAATTACATTCTCGACCAAAACGAAGGGTGTAGGCATGTNACACTCATCGATCCCGGAAAACAACCATCTGAGGTTGCAACAAGAAGGGCCATTGCTGCAATAGAATCTGGTTCAAAGATGATTTTCGTTGGCGGCTCTACAGACACTCCGGATGAAATCGTTCATGAAACATGTAAATCAATTCAAGAAGCCTTGGAATTGCAAATATTTGCAGCAAGCCAAGACCCNAATTCTGAAGAAGATTTTTGGAAAATACCNGTNGTACTNTTCCCNGGAGGTGCTCATGCACTTTCCCCAGCAGCAGATGGNATAACATTCATGATGCTAATGAATTCAAAAATTAGGAAATTTCTAGTNGGAGAACAATTACGTGGTGCACCTTATNTACAAAANTACGGAGTAGAAGCATTACCCACTGGTTACCTTGTATTTTCTCCTGGTGGAAAGGTAGGGGAGGTTGGAGAAGCAGAATTAATTCAACCAGGTCAAACAGAGTTAACACAAGCCTATGCAATAACTGCACAAATGTTTGGCTTCAAAATTCTATACCTCGAAGCAGGCAGTGGAGCATCTAGTCAAGTAGATCCAAATTGTATTGAATCTGCAAATCAAGTGGAAGACCTCTGTTTAATTGTTGGNGGAGGTATAAGAACGGGTGAACAAGCAGCCAAAGCTGCAAATTCAGGTGCGAATTGGATTGTTACAGGAACTCTTACTGAAGATGCATCAAGTATGGATGAACTTCGTCAAAGAATCAAAAACATAGTTGCTTCGATTCAATCTTCGTCTTCGTAAAGAACAGGGTCTCCAGTTCCACCCGGAGATTCAGGTCTTGTTTCTTTAGGAACATCCATACCTTTCTCAATCACTTCTAAAGCAGTATCTAAGTCTACAGTGCCGCCTTCAGCTAACGTTTGCATATCGTCAGCAGTTGGTGCTGAAATAGTCCTTTCAACATCAGGAGAATTAGAATAAATNTCCTTTCTTAATTCTCTTTCATCATGGCTGCGCACTAACGACAANGAATCAGCAAATACACGACCTACAACTTCTCTAGTTCTTTCAGAACGCTTAACTCCGTCTAATTGGTTGACTGCAGTATCTCTTTGGGATTCTAACTCACGCAATTCAGAAGTCCTATCAGTTAGAGCNGCCTCTAAGTCACCAATGGTCAGAGACATCTGTTGGATTCTCTCATCTCTTTCGAATACATCATTATGCAATCTTCTCTCTCTTCTTCTTAGAGATTCATATTCACGGTTTCTTTCAAGCAATCTACGTTTTAATTCTTCAATCTGTTCAACTAAGTAATCATGCTCTGCAGAAACAGATCTAGGNCCTTGCATAACTCTCTCTAATTGCTCTTCTAATTCCGCAAGCCTTGTGTCGCGTGCATCTAACAATCCTCGCAACCTATCAGCAATATCTCTTAGCCGCTGTCTCTCTTCTTCCAAAGCATCGTTAGCAGCCTTCTCAGCATCTAGATCAGCAGCCAAAGCATCTGCTTGGGATTTCAAGGCACGTACTTCGTCGGCAGTTACACTTGTCAAACCGGCGTTTGCAGCACGCTCCAANGCTTCAATCATCTGACCCATTCTGCCTTCCATTTCAGCAATAACATCATCTTGTTGAGTTGTTAAATCTCTCAGTTGAGAAGCCTCTTTCTCTAACGCTTCTCTTTCCTCCATTGAAATACTAGAACTGTTTTCAGCTAATTCCTTTCGAGTATCTTCAAGCAATCTTTCCAAATGAACAATTCTTGCCCCAGCTTCCTCTAAGTCATTTTCAGCAGCTTTCAGTTGTGCAACTTCAGGAGCAACCTCGTCTTTACGTTCAGCTAGATCTAACTCTAGAACTCTCAATCTTTGTTTTGATGTAACTAAATCCTCGTTTCTGTCAGCCAACTCTTGCCATGCAACAAGAACCTCTTCNACGAGCTGGTCAACGGGGTATGCNCGCAACATTCCCTCGAGTGCTGCTCGCTCATCACCGGTCGTTTCTGTTATTCGACGGATGCCGCCTGGAGTATCAGCGCTGAACGTCATTGTGGGTTATCGCACAACTACCATTCTTCAACCTTTCATTGGTTGGAGGGCCCTACGGGCCCATTGTGAGACCCTTAGTTGATAGCGGTATATTGCTCATCAGGCATGTCTTGAGCCAATGCCATTGCACCAGTTGCGACCTTTTCGATAGGGTCGTCAACACAAGTTACTGTAACATCACCAATATCTGCAATATCGTTTGCGATAGCTTCTGCAATTCCATCAATTAGGGAACCGCCGCCAGATAGAATGATGTTATTTCTTAGAATTGGCTGATATTCTGGGTCTGCTGTAGCTACAATTGANTTAATCGCAGAACCAACTTTTCCAACTACCATTGAACAAGCAGACTTAATCAAATCTCCAATATCGACAACTTGCTTCTTACCTTCAACAGATAATTCCACCATTTGTTCTCTATCGTCACCATTCACATAGGAGAATTCTTCTTTCCACTTGCGAACCATGTCTTTTGTAACTTGAGCACCGGTATACTTCTTTTGGACTAATTCCATTAGTTGTAAATCGATCCAATCTCCAGCTTCTTGGATAGTCAATTGGTCTTCTTCTGTTGGGAAGATTCCGTAAAGGCGAGCAATGTCTGTTGTACCAGCACCAATGTCGACACAAATAGAACCAGAAATCTCTCCAATTCCATATGCTGTAGCGAAAGGCTCTGTTACAACCATAATTGCGTTGACTTGGCCACGTAGGGTAGCGACCAGGTTACTCTTGTCAGTGAAAGATACGTGTGAAGGCGAGCAAATAACTCCGAAAACCTCGTCATAATCTTCAGGACCTACGGTTTCAATTAAATGGGTCACGAAAGCCTTAGCAGCAGCCAAATTTGCTTCATCATCTTGTGCCACACCAGCAGCCATNGGCCGGTATAGATTACAAGCCAATTTGTTCTTCAAAGCATCATTGCCAAACAAAACATCTCGACCTAGGAAATTTCTAGCTACCGGGTCCTTTGGACGGCCGACAACCGTCTCAATAGTTTCTAACGATCCTGCACTACTTGCAATAGTTGATTGGTATGTTCCCAAATCAATTCCAACATAGAGTCTTTCTCCCATTTTCTCTCACCTTTGTCCTTCGGACATCACGCCCACGGTGTTACTAGTCTTAATGTTCACTCGCGTAATTTGATGTCATTCTTCCTCTCTAAAGGGTGGCGGAACATCATCTAAAACACGTTTTTCAAATCCTCTAAACAACATACCAGCGGCCACAATCACTCCAATAATAACACCAATTACTCCCCAAATTAAAGCGCGATTTTGCTCAACCCCCTCGTCTTTTTCGACAATTGGACCCNCTCCCTCAAAATCGACCATTGGTGATACCCAGAAAATGGAGAAATTATTACTCAAATATACTGTCATTTCCGACTGCGTCCAAACAGATTGGTTATTATCTACCACTATTATTTCAAAACGCCAATCATCTCTGTTTACCGGCCTAGGAATCAAATCCCTAGAAATATCGATTTCACAATAAATCTCTGATGAAATATCTAATACTACTCCNCAATCACTTAATCCGACAGAATAATTCGAATTATTCAATTGAATTGCTAAGACATAACNATCATTCTCAGCATCAGTAACATTCAATTTTATTGAAAAATTATCACTATAATTTTCACCTCCAGACGGCCCCTCTATGATCGTAATTTCTGGTGGAGAATTTTGTGTAAAATTTTGCAATCCTGTTGCAACCAAACCAAACCCNACCCTTGTCCCTTCAAGACCCAAATATCCAANATTCATACCGTCGTGAATATCATTTGCAACAACTTCTACACTGACCCATTCAACATCTTCTAATTGTGAAGACGGAATCCTAATCATAACTGTAGTTTCNTTACTGGAATTCATGTTTAATGGATTTATGAAAGATTCATAATATAATTGACTAAACCCAGAACCACCCACCTGGTCGTCTACTGCAAATCTTCCATCCGATGTTCTAACAATCAACCTAAGGTCATCNATTTCATACCCACTAGGCCTAGCATTGTATGACATTACAACCTCCACATCTTCTCCTGAAACCGGTTGATATAATTGGGACCAAGTCTCATTTTCTGCTAGAAACGGCCCTTCTGCACCACTCCCATTCCACGGGTTCGAAGTAAACTCGTTTAGGGTTCCTCCACGAGAAGCAATTAACGATACCCAATCATCAATTGCGTAAGAATCATGGATCACAAAACCATCTTCAAAACTGTCCAAAGAAGGCCGGCCGTATCCTTGCATGGGGTCGGGGTTGTTACCAACCAAAACCTCACCCGATGCCGCTAACATTGCTCTCAATAATGGAGCTGAAGGCGCTTTCTTGTATTCTTCTTGAATTAATTCTTGAAGTAATGCAGTAAATGATGCTGCCATAGGTGTCGCCATTGAAGTTCCAGTCATGGCATAGGAGCCATTATTCATACCAAACTTAGTCCCGTCCGCTTTGGCAGAAACGATATTCATCCCAGGTGCTGCGATGAATGTACCGCGCCTATCATTAACATCTGGNCCATGGGAATTTCCAGACCACAAACTTCCATTTTCACTAGAATCACTCGCTACTACCGAGACAACATTGTAAGCATTAGATGGCTCCAACATCATATTACCAGTATTTCCTGGTGCAACGAAAACAAGCGACCAAGGGTTTTCCACAGTCCATTTATCTATCATACTACTTCTTTCAGTATAATTTACAGTATTNTCTCCCCACGACCACGAATTAATTATTGCACCATGGCGGGCAGATTCTGCTAATAGTGATGTAACATCTTCAGGCACGACCCACCCACTAGAATTTACAATGTCTTGTACCACTAATTTAGCTCCATAAGATAGAGATTGAATCTCGCCATCTAANTGGTCACAAGCCAGAACTCCAGCAATATGTGTTCCATGTCTAAATTGTTGGTGACCTTGATTGTCCCAATCGTCAACCGAATCGTTTAGATGGATAATTTTCCTATGTTCTAAACCAGGTATTCCAACTTCATCAGTAGTGTTTCTGAAACAAGAATGGTCCATGTCTATTCCTGTGTCTGCAACAGCGATTACAACGCCAGTGCCACTTAGTGACCAAAGAGGAGAATTTTCATCCACATCCATGATATTTGTCGATGCCAAAACAGGTGACGCCGAGCAAAGCGCCAATGAAAAAATTAGCAACACCGCAGCCCGCACAAATAACCTGAAATAATCCTCACGATTGAAGATTTAGACTCAAAGNGCCGCGCCAGCGCGTTTAAGACACATTCACAGGTCGGCGGAA
Source organism: Methanobacteriota archaeon (assembly GCA_002709705.1). Taxonomy (GTDB): domain Archaea; phylum Thermoplasmatota; class Poseidoniia; order Poseidoniales; family Poseidoniaceae; genus MGIIa-K1. The sequence continues at coordinate 11,516 of PAQE01000004.1, forward strand.
ATATGCAAGCCTTCCGTATATCCGGCACCGCCCCATTTGGCAGCCAAAGACAGAAGTTCAACATGGACCTTGTAGCCAGTTCCGCACAAGACGCAGAACACCGATGCTACTCNATCATTGGTTCACGTCACAAGGCGAACCGAAGAGCGATAAAAATCGAATCTATTTCAGAAATCGACCCAAGAACTTCTTCAGAACCATTGGTCCTTAACGCATTTAGAGACCAAATTGCAGCAGCGGGCGGACCAATCGCTCCAGCCTCTGAAGAAGAGTGAACTAATCGTCGGGTTCTTCATAGAGGGGCTTCTCCCAATAGTTGATCGTCATGGTTGATTCGAGTGAACTTCAGAGGATGGCCCGACTAGTCGATATNAATCGGCAACGNNTGGAAGAAATCAATCAGCAAATTGAGAGGATTGAAGCAGTTCAGTTAGAACACGACGATACTAGAAGNGCACTCAAATCATTATCAGAAGGCTCGACCGGACATATACCATTGGGAGCGGGAGTAATGGTCCCGCTCCCTAAAAATTCNACAACAATAGTGGATTTGGGTAGCGGNGTTTTCGGCGAAAGAAGCCCAGAAAATGCAGAANGATTGGTCAGNAAANGNCTCGATGATTTGACCGAATTAAAATCTCAATTCGAAGCTGAAGCTGCGATGCTTACTCAAAGGATTGAAGAATTGGCTACAGCTTTCGAATCCGCAGCAAAACAAATGACTCAACAACAAGAAGTTGCAGAAACACCTGTTGAAAAACCCGAAGAAAAACCCTCACGTCGCCGTAGAAAAGGAGTTGGAGGCGAACTAACATTAGATGATTAGGTGGTGTTATGGGACTATTCGACAAATTCCGCAAAAAGGTCCGAGAAGCTGCATCGGAAGCAGATTCAGATTCCCTTTCAGCAGAAGAAGGTAGTGATGAAGCACAGGAAGCACTATCTCAACATGAAGAATTTACTAGAACAAGGACGCACACCCCTGCTTACAAAACCCAGCCTGATTTTGAAGACGATGAAGAAGAGTGGGAAGATTTTGATGATGAAGAGGAATTACAACTCCCTTCAAACAACGATGACGAATGGGAAGATTTTGATGATGAAGAAGAATACATTCTCCCAACTAAACTATCTCGTAAGGAGAAAAAGATGCTTGCTAAAGAGGCTAAAAAAGAAGCATCACGAAAGAAAGCAAAGGACAAAGAGATGAAAAAACGCGGCGCTAAAGCTGTAAAAAGATTAGCAGGCTCTAAAGTTGATTTACACATGATGAGAACCACCACTGGGCGCCAACTAGTGGAGGTAAAATCCGCACCAACCGGGGGGCTCGGATCTGTTGAAGACGATGGAATAACAATCGATTTAGGCGGCGGAGTTGTAGAATCTGGCGGACGAGTAATCAAACAAAGCGAAGCACTTAGCAACTTGATGGAGGAACTTGAATGGATTATGCTAGAATCCGATATATCCTCAGATGCGGTTTCAGCAGTTATGGGCGCTCTTGAAAGAAATCTTATCGGGCAAAGGCTACGCAAAGGTGCGGATTTGTCCAAAGTTCTTGAAGCAAGCCTGAAGAGGGCATTGAAAGGAATATTGGAGGCTGGATATTGGGATTTTTATGCATCAATAAAAAGTTTCATCGATAAAAAAGACACACCGGTTGTAATTATGTTTGTAGGTGTAAATGGTACTGGTAAAACAACCACTGTAGCTAAGGTAGCTCACAATTTACAACAACGCGGGATATCGGTTATTGCGGCGGCTGGAGATACATTTAGAGCAGGTGCAATTGAACAGTTAGAAACTCATTGTGACAGACTCAATATCCGATGCATATCGTCACAAAGAGGGGGCGATTCTGCCGCAATTGCTCGAGACGCAGTAGATTCGGCTAGAGCCAAAGGAATAGATGTAGTTCTAGTTGATACAGCAGGCAGGATGCAAAATAAATCCAATCTTATGGCCGAGTTAGAAAAGGTCAGGCGTGTTGCAAATCCGCATTTGACATTATTCGTTGGAGATGCTCTGGCAGGTAACGACGCAGTCGATCAAGCAAGAAATTTCCAAGAGATGCTAAAATTCGATGGTGCGGTATTAACTAAACTAGATACTGATGCAAAAGGAGGAGCGGGGCTTTCAATTGCTCACGCAACTGGGCAACCGATTGTTTTGTGTGGTGTTGGACAAGAATATGGCGACTTGATACAATTCGATCCCGATTGGTTGCTGGAACAATTATTTGAGTAAGGTGAGACTATGGCCCAGGAGTTCTTTGATGACGAGAATAGTGCTCACTTATTCCAATTAGTACACATGTTACAAAGAAGTGCAATGATGCACATGGGATTGATTCAGGATAGCGAGGGAAGGGTTCATTATAATCTAGCAGAAACTAAAGCTGCAATAGACACACTATCTATGTTGAAAACAAAAATGGATGGCAACCTAACACCTAAAGAATCCACTATGTTGAACGGAATAATTTCTGAACTGCAACTCCAATTTGTTAAAGCGCCTGCAAGACAAAGAGCGCTAGAAGATCAAGTGGCGGAATCTGAAGCAGTCCGTGAAACGTTTACAAACCCACAAGATGCACCATCGGAAATCATCACTGATGAGGAAGAATGACTAGTTTGGGCTTATTTGAGCGGTTGATTCATTTGTGTGAAGTCTATCACATATCTGTTAGCCATGGTTCGAGTCACCGATGTCGAAGAGGAAGAAGCACCAACAGTACTTCTTGTTGACAACAACCAAATGTCGTTGCATAGACTAACCAATATTTTCCGCCAGAGGGAGTTCAATGTTGTAACCTGTGATGACGGAGATAAGGCCGTGGATGAATATATCCGCCTAGATCCAGAACTTGTCGTTTTAGCATTAGATATTCCTTCTATGGATGGACATCTAGCTGCACTAGAGATGCGGGAGCATGGTAAAGATTGCAGAATATTATTCTCAGCCCCAAAACGCCAAGCACAAACTGCTCAAGACGCGACACACTCTGCGGGCGCTATTGGATGGGTAGAAAAACCAATCACAGCATCATCAATAGATTCGATTTGGGACATG
>PAQE01000005.1 GCA_002709705.1 Methanobacteriota archaeon
CTGTCTGCAGTAATTCATTCAGACCCGGGCCACGGACAGATGCTGATTTGAATGGTTGCAGTATCCACGCAACTAACAAAAGTGTCAATGCGAAACCATTCATCAATCTAAGCCTGAGCAAATACCTATCTTTTGATTCTGACTTCAGTGGGTTTCTCCAAATAATTGACAACAAAGCCATCCATGCCACCCAGAGAAGGATCGGACCTTCCCTAGCAGCCCATGTGGCTGCAAATCTGTATTTCAGAGGTAATTCTTCTCCACCATACCAAGCCACGAGATGAATTGAATCATAGTTTAGTGTGAACATGAATGCCAGTATGAAAAAAGGCAGACCAAGAATCCATGTCAATTTCGGATCCGGCCGAAATGTCACCCAAGCTGCAACGAATACAGCGAATGGCATCAGCAAGGATTCCATCTATTCACCATCCGAAATGCTTCGCCCTCGAATATCCAAATGATAGTAGTACACTAACTACTCCTTTAGTGTACAAGAATGGATGACGGACCAATATTTTCAATCCAATCCATAGTTTGTCAAGCACTGACATTGAACCTAACTCCTCAGGCAAACACTTGGCCATGTTGGATAACTCTTCATCGCTCAAATCATATAGTGATGTTTTTCCCTTCAAAATCTTGTGGTATGGTGGGAAGCGCTTCTTCCACGCTTTGACATATCTCTGCATCTTTGCATCAGATAAATCGCCTTCTGAGATTGCTGCAGCGATTGTTTGAGCAGCCTCTCGACCAGACCACAATGCGAGATGTGAACCGCCCTCGAATAATGGAGAAGTGAATCCTGCTGCATCTCCGACCAGAATCAAACCATCGCCTGTTGTAACCTCTCTGGGTCCAGAGATTGGAATGGTGCCTCCGAATGGGCGAGGTTTAACCCCTGGCTTCCTCCATTCAGGATTCTGTATCCCCTTGCCTTTTAGATAGGTATCTTCAATAAATTTGTCAAGATATTTGATCGCACCTTTTTTGTCTGTGGTAACAAGACCGACATTTGCTCTTTCACCTTTTTTCGGAATCATCCATACATATCCATGCGGCGAATATTCTGGCCACAAATAGAAATCTAGATATCCATCATTATCCACTTCTGTCATCTCATATTGGAAGCCCGCTATGACCTCTATTGTAGTACCCATATCGAGTAATTTTGTTGCTGCTCCAGCAACTCCAGAAGCATCAATCACGGCTTTACATTCTATCGGAAATTGGTCTCCACGGCCTTCAATTTTCCAATTGACAAATTCATTTTTGCTATTGTAAATTCTTTCCATAGAAGTCACCCTGTGAGAGAGGTGTAAGCTCGCTCCTTTCTTGACTGCCTCATCGCACAACCATTGTTCGAATTTATGTTTCTCAAGGACATTCCCCTTTTCGGTCAACAACTTCGCGGTTCCATCTGGGAAAATTACTCTAATACCTTTACAATCTAGCGCAACAACATCCTCTGGCAAATCAAGATCTAGATTATCAACAGCCATCTGCGACAAACATTCCCCACAGTGCACAGGAACTCCTACTTCAGCATCGGCCTCGACAATCATCGTACTGAGGCCTGCACGGGCAGAGTGCAGTGCTGCAGAACCACCGCCCGGTCCGGCGCCGATAACCAACACATCACAACTCGCCATGCCTCCCCGAAGGGGAGGCGGGACTTCAATGAGTCGGCACAGAACAAGTATTCATGAAGAAGTTCTCCTAGCGGTATCATGGCCTGGCGAAATTCTACGCGTTGGCTTGCCCATCTCGAGAAGAAGGGCGAGTTAATTCGCATTACTGAGCCCGTGGATGTAGAATTAGAGGCCGGGGCAATCGCAGACCGCTTGGTAAAGAGTAACGGGTCGGCTGTTCTTTTTGAAAAACCAAGACTCCCTAATGGAGAAATTAGCGAAATCCCGCTTGCGATGAACCTATTTGGATCACATGATAGAACTCAAAGAGCATTGGGTGCATCACATCCAACCGAAGTTGGTGAAAGGCTGGTTGCTCTAATGAAACCAGACATTGGTGGAATAATGAAGAAACCTTGGACAGGGTTCCCGCTATTGAGAGATGCAATGTCACTACCGCCAAAGAAGGTTTGGAGAGGTTCTTGTCAGAGGGTGAAAATGGACTTGGACGTTACACAATTGCCGATTCCAAAGACGTGGCCAATGGATGGTGGAAGATACATCACATTGCCTTTAGTCGTGACCAAAGACCCGCATTCGGGAGAACACAACTTAGGTATGTACAGAGGCCAAATATTTGGACCCAAAGAAGTCGGACTACACTGGCAAATTCACAAACATGGTGCAGACCATGCTGCGGCCTGGCCAGATGGAAAAATGCCGGTCGCAATTTGTATTGGCGGCCCACCTGAATTGATTTTTTCAGCAATTGCACCACTTCCTGATAATTTAGAAGAATACATGTTTGCAGGATTCCTAGGCAAAAGACGACTGCGCATTACTAAAGCTCTGACTCAAGATCTTCTTGTCCCAGCGGATGCTGACATCGTAATTGAGGGATGGGTTGATGCTACTCAAACTAGAACAGAAGGACCTTTTGGAGACCACTTTGGATTCTATTCACTCACCGGTCAATATCCTGTTCTGAATGTAACTGCAGTTACTAGAAGAAAAAATGCGATATTACCTGCAACCATTGTGGGTCAACCTCCTATGGAAGATGGATATCTAGGAGAAGCGATTGGAAAGCAGTTCAGACCGATATTATCCTTCCAACACAGAGATGTACTGGATTTACACCTGCCATTAGAAACTGGCTTCCATAATCTTGCCATTGTCAAAAGTAAACAACGGTACCCAAGGCAAGCTAGGAAAACATGTCTGGGTTTGTTGGGTGCAGGTCAGATGATGTTTTTGAAAATTTTAATCGCTACCGATGAGGACCCTAGCGATTTGGATGCTTTGTTAGATGTGCTAAACAACCGAGTTGATCCAAATACAGACATCACAATAATCGATGGAATGGTCAGTGACTCTCTCGAGCCTGCATCCACTTACGAAAATGTACATTCCAAAGTAATCATCGATGCAACGAAACTTGTTACTGCCGATCCTAGAAGTGGAGACCCGCTTGAAGGGTCGCCGATAGAAGAATGTCCTCCTTGGAGAAGAGGAGAAGAAGAAGCCCCAGGGATTAGTGATTCACTGCTCAAAGAAATCTCAGAATTAGAAGATGTTGAGGATTGTCTACTCCTAAGAAATTCGATGTTAGTTATCACTGTTGACATTGAAGGACGACCAGATCCAAGAACTGGAATGCAATGGCCAAATGAGGACGATGCGAAGGCTCAGCGCGAAAAAATTTCTCAATTGAGAAAATCGATTTGGCAATTGGACTCCAAAAATGAATTAAGATGGTTATTTGTAACCGATAATGACATGAATCTACACGGACAAGGAGCGATGAGAAGGTTGTTATGGCAACTAACTTCACGTTTCGCTGTGGAGCGTGATTTCATCGTAGAAAATGGCAGAATTTTCTGGGATGCAACTACACCAATTCCTTCTCTCGAAGGACCAACTCCTGTTCGAAGATGGCCCGCAATTACCATGCATGACCCTGAAACTTTAGATGCGATTGAACGCTTCGATTTACCACCTTGGCCAGACAACTTGGTGATGTGAATGGAACTTAAGCAAATTGCATCCTTCGTAAAAATCGAACATACCTTGTTTAGTTTACCGTTCGTATTAATTGGAGCCTTGATGGCTGGTGAGCCAACTTACTCGCAGTTCTTCTGGATATTGATCGCAGCAGTTGGAGCCAGGGGCTTAGCCATGGGTCTGAACAGAATTATCGACAAAGACATCGATTCTGAAAACCCACGCACTGCGAATAGACATCTAGCCTCAGGAAGCATGTCTTTACAGACAGCATGGATACTGTGTGGGATTTTCCTAGTTATGCTGATTGGAGGTGCAGCGATGTTGAACCCACTGTGCCTGTATCTCTCTCCTATTCCGGTCATAGCTTTTGTCGTCTACCCATATCTGAAGAGATTTACATGGTTGTGCCATTGGTGGTTAGGAGGTTGTCTTGCCTTAGCCCCTGCAGGCGCCTGGGTAGCTATTACTGGAGAGATATCTTCCAACTCTTGGTATCCAGATTTGCTAGTTGTTTCGATAGGGGTTATGATTTGGATTGCAGGATTCGATTTAGGATATGCACAAATGGATATTGAAAGTGACAAAAAAACTGGAGTGAAATCATTCCCTGCAAGATTTCAGCCACCTACAACCATGGCGGTAATGCTTCTGTCTATTCCAGTCTGGGCTGCTGCATTCTCTGTGGTTTCACCAATTGGGACAATAATTTCTCTAATGCTGGTTGTATCCGTATTAGTTGCATCTGGATCTCAATTCCAAAAATGGTGGTTTAGAGCCCACACATCCACAGGATGGATTCTGCTTGCTGCAATGCAACTTTCATAGAGTGGCAAGAACTCCCCTAAGCCATGAATCCAATAGTGAAGTCCTTGCTAGAATTCAATGAAGCTTTCGAAATTCCAAAATTAGACCAACCAGGACTTGGACCTGATGAGTTAATCGAATTAAGAATTAAACTACTAACTGAAGAAGTTCAAGAATATGCAGAAGCAGCGAGAGCCGGAGACTTGTTAGAAGTTCTCGATGCGTTAGCGGACATAGGATACATCTTGGCAGGAGCCATCATCAATCATGGAATGCAAGACATCTATGACGATGCTTTCAATGAAGTACATCGCTCAAATATGGCGAAATTAGTTGATGGAAAGGTTCTGCGTCGAGAAGATGGTAAGGTGCTAAAACCCGAGGGTTGGCAACCTCCACAACTTGCACAATTCCTCCAGTGAGTTATTGAGTATCTCCTCCTAGGGATTCCATGCGCACCGCACTAGTGACCGGAGGAGGCAGGGGGATTGGCGCTGCAATTTCTAAGAAATTAGCCGAAGATGGTTACAGAGTATTAGTGACATACTGTACTTCTTCTAAACCCGCAGAAATGGTCGTCGACGACATCCGTAGTTCTAGCACTGATGCTGTTGCAGTAAATTGTGATGTTACTGATGCTAGGGAAGTGGCGCTATTAGCGACCCACCCTTGGGTAATCGAAGGAGTCGATGTATTAGTGCTAAATCATGGTAGATACGATAGAATCGATGCTAAGGAGTTGAATCTAGAACATTTACGTCGCACTATGTCAACCAACTTTGAAGGAGCATTCTTGGTCTGGGATGCCGTTAAGTCAAATCTTACTACTGAAGCTAGAATTTGTGTCATTGGTAGCCAATTGGGAACGAGAGGATCTCCGCACGGTGCAGATTATTCAGCATCCAAAGCAGCATTATCGATTTGGGCGCGTTCTCTTGCACAGTCACTAGCACCCGAAGGAAAGAGAGTGAATGTAATCGCACCAGGGTTCGTGGACACTGACATTTTAGCAGGAGATAGTCCAGAAAAAAGAGCCAGTCGAGAAGAGGAAGTTCCTCTAAAAAGAATCGGAACTCCTGAAGATATTGCAGGAGTCGTGTCATTTTTGGTAGGCGAGAAATCTTCCTACATCACCGGTGCTGTAATTCATGTCAATGGCGGATTGTACCTACCTTAGGAAGTGAGAGAATGAGTGACCCCTTCGACATCTCGAAGGCCCTGGAAGGGGCAGTGGAAGACAGGCTTTCGCCTGAGACTTCACGCTTCAAAATTCACTCCGAACATGGCACTGCTGGTGACCAAGAAAAAGCAATTGAAAAATTGATTTTCCAATTAGAAAATAATCAGGAAAGATGTGTACTTTTGGGCGTTACGGGTTCGGGAAAAACATTCGCTATGGCTAACATTATTGAGAGACTGAATATTCCAACTTTGATAATCAGCCACAATAAAACTCTAGCACGTCAACTCTACCAGGAGATGGCCGGATTATTCCCCGAAAATGGCATCGAATATTTCGTATCCCACTATGATTACTACCAACCAGAAGCCTACCTTCCAAAGAGGGATTTGTATATTGACAAAGAGTTGTCAATCAATGAAAGAATCGAACAAGAGAGGTTCGCAACAGTGGCAAGCTTGGTTAGCAGACCAGATTGTGTTGTTGTTTCATCTGTATCCTGCATATACGGCCTCAACGCTCCAGAGACATTTCTCTCCTACCATTGCCGAATTCATGTAGACCAAGCAATCGAGCCAATCGATTTGGTTCGGGAGTTAGTTGCACTACAGTATGAAAGGACTAGCACAGACCTGGAAAGAGGACAGGTTCGCCTGAGAGGAGAAAACCTAGATGTCTGGATGCCGAGTCGAGATGACCCTCTCAGGATTAGATTTGGATTCGATGGTGTTGAACACATACAGATTTGTGACCCAGTTTCGTGGGAAATTTTGGATGAATTAGATGAAGCGTGGATTCATCCAAAAGAATTCTTCATGGTATCACCCGAAAGATTCGAAGAAGCGCTCGAGAATATTGAAACTGAACTTGATGGAAGATTCGCAGAACTAAAGAGCGAGGGAAAGGAAATTGAAGCACACAGACTTCAACAACGTACCCAGTACGATTTAGAGATGTTAAGAGAAGTCGGCCACTGCACTGCTGTTGAAAATTATTCAATGCACTTCGATGGAAGAAAGCATGGAGAACGCCCTTACTGCTTACTTGACTTCTTCGCCGCAGCGGCAAAACAATTTCATGGCGATCCGAAGAAATTCCTTGTCATCATGGACGAGTCACACGTCACTTTACCTCAAGTTGGAGGGATGTATGCCGGCGATCGTAGCAGAAAATTGAATCTGATAGAACACGGATTTAGATTACCATCAGCTGCAGATAACCGACCATTGAAATTGAAAGAGTTCCAAAGTTTGGTTCCTCAAATGCTGTATGTTAGCGCCACCCCTGGTGAGAGAGAATTGCTACATCTTTGCGAAGTCACGGGACAAGATGTACCACTCGGCCTGAGACACGTATCTGGTGGAGGAGGTGTTGAAGAGCCAGAGTACTCAAAGAAGCATCCTGATTCAGAAAGCATGTATGACATGCTACAGATGATTGAAAAGATTCCCCGTATGGAAATTAGGCCTACTGGTTTACTCGACCCATCTATCGAAGTAAGAGGAACTGAAGGACAGGTCGCTGACCTTCTATCTGAAATAAATTCACGAATCAAAAAAGGTGAGCGAACCTTGGTAACTGTACTGACGATCAAATTTGCAGAAGAAGTTGCACATTATCTAAACAGAATGGGTATCAAAGCGCATCACTTGCATTCAGAAATCGATACTATCGAGAGAACTGAAATCCTCAATGCTCTACGGATAGGCCACATAGATGCAATTGTAGGGATCAACCTGCTAAGAGAGGGATTAGATATTCCTGAAGTTAGCCTAGTTGCGATTTTCGATGCTGACCGTCAAGGATTCCTTCGAAATGAAAGAAGCCTATTGCAGACAATTGGAAGGGCAGCTAGGAATTCCAATGGCAAAGTGATATTGTATGCAGATACAATGAGCCCACCGATGACAGCCTCAATCAAACAAACACTAGAAAGAAGAGATCGGCAAATGGCTCATAATGAAAAATTCGGCATTACTCCCGCCACTATCAAAAAGGCGCTTCCACAGATGGGAAGCGACATCGACGACCTAATCGCCGGCACTGCTGGCGGCAAGAGATTAGTTGGTTCTAAAGGAGGTCGTAAAGGAGGAGATTGGGCTAGTAATTTGAGAGTTGGAGCAGGNCAATGGGCNCGNTCAGATTCGGTGACAAGCAACATTTCNCAACCAATTGANGAATTAAATTATTCAATTGAAGAATTAAAGGAAATGATGCACCAAGCNGCGCTAGAATTAGACTTCGANAGAGCAGCAATGTTGAGAGACAAAATNCACGANTTNGAATCCAAATGATACAGTCATGGGTTTCATATGCGAAAGCCTCGCGCACTGTCTATGGCAATAGACCCCGAGTCATTTGACGAGCCGGTCAAAGACTATGATTTCGCATCGTTAAGTGATGCTACTTCACTCATTGACCAGATGGCTACAGCAGGTGGTTTCACAGCAACTAAGCTAGCCTATGCCAGAGATATTCTCAAAGACATGAAAGCTGAGATCGAAGAGGTTGATGGTGATGCAAGTAAAGTCACTAACTGGCTTTCTTTCCCTGCTTGTCTGTGCGCTACAGGTACAAGGGGGTTCTTTGTTGAAGCCGTGAAGCGCAAAATGTTCAATGTAATCTCGACAACATGTGGAATGCTTGACCACGATATTGCTAGAGCGTACAAACACTACTACCACGGCGCATTTGAGTTGGATGATATCGAATTAGGAGAGCATGAATTGATGCGTCTAGGCAACGTAATAGTTCCAAACGCCAGCTATGGCGAAATTATCGAAGCAGTAGTCCTTCCAGTCCTTGAAGACATCAGAAATGACCGACTCGCAGAAACCGGCAAGGAAGGTGCTGAAGCATGGGTAGGGTTCGGTTCGATTCACCTCGTGTGGGAACTCGGTAAGCGAATCGGAACTCCGGATTCCTTGATTTACTGGGCTTACAAGAACCAAATTCCGGTTTGTATTCCAGGTATCACCGATGGTAGTATTGGAGCGCAGTTGTTCATGTTCAGACAGAAATATCGTGATTTTCATATTGACACTCTAGCTGATGAACAGGTAATGAGTGACCTAACTTGGGACGTGGAGAAATCCAACGCCCTCATGGTTGGAGGTGGAATTTCCAAGCACCATGTAATTTGGTGGAACCAATACCGTGGCGGCCTAGATTCTGCAATTTACATCACTACTGCTCCTGAACACGATGGGAGCCTTTCAGGCGCACGCTTACGCGAAGCAATTAGTTGGGGTAAAATGCGTCCTGAGGCACCAAATGTATGCGTAGAAGGAGATGCTTCTGTCCTTCTGCCCCTTCTAGGTTCAGATCTATTCAAAGGTGAGTAAATGAGAACCATATTCTTGTCATTACTGATGGTTAGTGCCTCACTTGCAGGGTGTTTTGGAGAAGAAGAGACCGAGCCAGTTGTGGTTGAAGAAACCGTATGGGATTTTGATAGACCTGAACTTACATGGTATCATTTCGAAGATGCAGTAGATGCATGGGGCAATAATGAGTTCACATTTGGTGAGAGAAACATGCCTTTTATCGCAACTGGAACATATTACGGCATAGGAATGTCAACTTTCGAGCCAACTATGGGAATTACCCTAACAGATACTATGGTGATGACATCATGGGGCAATGGCCCTGCAGGTTCCACAGCGATTGTTTCATGCGATTTGATTGGGATGTATGACACTCTTTCCTACAATTGCGAGAATAAATATGACCCATTAATTCCAGTCCCAAATTCTAACGATCCATATGTGTATGTAGACCCGTGGACTGGCCGAATAATGAAATTCGACATGCATGCTCTACTGGGAATGACTGTTGAATGGTCTGATAATGATGGGGATTCTTGGAGTCCAATCACGGTAGCTACGGATATTCGCTCGGTTCAAGATCACCAAACCATTGCTAGTACAAATGCTTCAACTGCTCTACATCCTACTACCTGGATGTTCTGCATTAATGGGAATGCTCCTCATCCATTATGCTCTGCTAGTTTTGATGGAGGCAATACATGGACTCCAGAATCTTCTGGCGCACCTATATCCTGTGGTTCAGGAGGTCTTACCGCTCATCTTGTAGGCAGTGTTGACGGTAATTTCTATCGTGGTAACACTGGCTGTTCTGGCGAAGGTTATTCGGTTTACAGAACCACTAACGCTGGCCTTACTTGGACCGAGCATGAACTACCAACTTCTGAATCTGGTACTGCTGATACTTGGAATGCTGAGGAAGCACAGGTAGAAGTCGACAGTGAAGGGAATGTGCACGCAATGTGGATGGGTCTCGACAACATGCCGTACTGGTCTTACTCAAGGGACCAAGGAGAGACATGGTCAAATGCAACGATGATCGCTCCTCCAATCAACCTGTCAGGAACTGGATTCCCTGTGGTTGTAGCAGGTGATGCAGGGACTGTTGCGTTCGGATATGTTGGCGAAACCGAGGGCGAAGATGAAGTCTGGAATGCCTACCTGACATACGCTACTGATGCATTTAACGAGACACCTTTACTGACAACAGTACAATTGAATGCTGATGATGACCCAATCGACACAGTCACAGATTGTGGATACAATCGATGTGGAGGCTTAGGTGACTTCCTAGACATCAGAGTAGATGCTTATGGAAGAACTTGGTTCGCACTATCACACAACATCGCTGATATCGGCATATTCGCAACCTTTGACGTTGGACCAAGCCTACGTGGAGATACGATATTCATGCTACCTGAGATGCCTGCAGGTGGACCTCTGACCTTGTGAATCAATTCTTGGGCGGTAACCAATCCTTGTACTGAATATGTGCTGCCAAAGGGGGTTCTCCACCGCTATCGTATTCCGCAAGTCTTTCTGCTAACCAAGTAAACCATTCAAACCTTGTATCTCCACCAGTCCTTCTTTGAGAGAGAATTAATGGTTGACATTTCTCGTGATGTTGCTGAATTATTCCTGAAAAGAAATCGTACACTAGATGGAAACTAACATCTCCTCGATGGACAACTGCACCAAGGCTTTCCCATGTGGTCATTATTGAGAAAGCTTGGGGCCATCTATCACCATGATATTCCTTGAATTTCTCCCAACTATCAAGATCGTTAGGTTGCTCAATAACTTGAATAATTCCAGCCGCAAAATCTGAGGATTGTAGCAATTCGGCCAAAGACAGAGATGCGGCTCCTTCTCGTACTTTTTTCAATTCCCTAATCTGAAACCACGAATATATGGCTGCACCAAGAATTGTAATTAATCCAATAATTTCTGCCCATTGTGCTGCAGAAGACAGGTCCATAAACCAAACTTGTAGACTTGGTCTTAGATTGTTTGGAATAAAAATTATTCAGCACTGTCTTTCCAGTTACCATGGAAATTTTCTGCATTGTCAACTCGAATAAAGAGGTCCATTGCAGTCCAAACTAGACTATTGAATCCGCTTGCCATACCTTCAGGCCCACCAGCCTTCGCAGTCATGAACTCATAGGTGTCGGAAGGTGAGTGCCATTCTTGCCAGAAAGAAATATCTCCACCTGGACTGAAGAAATTGAAAGTTGGATACCCTTCTTGCCAAAAAGAGCAGTGATCTGAAGAACATGATTCTGCGACCTGCCAGTAAATCGGGTTGCCTTCTGTTGGTTGATATGCAAGGTCTTGCTCAATGGTCATTGCTACCCAATCAGTCATTCTACCCATTGTTTCTTGACTAGCTCCTGCAAAACTGATTGACCAGTCGTACTTTGTTGGCTCGAAGATATCCCCTGTCAATGGGTCAATGAGCGGCTCCGTTAGCGGTATTATTGGATAATTCAATGCAACCATGTCGAAGTTCATGTAAGTTCGAACTGAGACGTTTTCAGGGAGATTTGCTACGTAAGCCCTAGTTCCAAGAAGCCCTTCTTCTTCACAAGCCCACAGTGCAGCTACTACAGTGTGATCGAATTCCATTTGTGCAAGTGCTTGAGCCATCTCTAATGATACTACAGAACCAGAGGTGTCATCGTTTGCTCCTTCATTTGTACCCCCACCGGGTGGAGTAAACATGTATGCTATGTCGAAGTGACCACCAATCACGATGTATTCATCAGGATTAACGCGACCCCAATTGTAACCTACAATGTTCAGTTGATCAGGGTCGTCGGGATATTGAGTTATTTCCACGAAATCAAAACCCATGTCCCACATTTTTTCTTCCATAGCAACAGCAGCTGCCTCATATGCTGCGCCGCCTTCATGTAATGAGGCTGAGGCACACCAACGATTGTTGTATTGAGAGGTCAAAAGATCTCCAGTCTCGTATGCTCTCCGACCATCAACAAGCATCATTTCGACGCTGTCTTCAAGCGTTAATGTGGCATTCCATATCTCGTTACCCGCTGTGATTTCCAGCTGAATGTCCGCTCTTTCTGAATCCATTACAAGGAAATCAAGGGTTTCTTGAGAGGCAGGAAACGTCATTGATTCGGCATCTCGTAAAACACCAAATTCATCCATGAAAAATAAGCCGGGAGAACGGTTAACCGTCCAATCTACTGTCGAATCTACTGATATTGACATATACTGCCCACGGGTGGCACTAGTGACTTCTTCAACCGCCAAATCTGGAACTACAGAAGCCTTTTCGACATCTTCGCCAAAGCATCCGCTGAAAGATGCCAGAAAAAATGTCAATATTATGAACACTGCATGGCGCATGATATCACCACTGGCAGGGTTCAAGATGGGTTTTGCCACCCATCAAAGGAACTAAGCAATCAGGCACTGTAACTCTTCCATCCTCGAGTTGATTTTGTTCCATAATTGCAACCAGTGCTCTGCTAGTAGCAACTGCCGTCGAGTTTAGAGTGTGAACTGCTGCATTACCCTCTGCAGTTCTGTAACGCATTCGTAGCCTGTTGGCCTGGTAGTCTGTACAGTTTGAGCAAGATACGATTTCTTTGAATGCATTTGCACCAGGAAGCCATGCTTCCAAATCATATTTCCTTGCGGCAACGGTTCCCATATCGCCTGTACAGATGTTTACTACTTCGTAATGAAGCCCCAAGTTGTCCCAAAGGTCAACACAATTCTGCAGCAAATCTTCGTGATGATCCCACGAATCATCTGGATGTGAAATCACAATTTGCTCAATCTTGGTGAATTGATGAACACGCCAAATACCGCGGTCTGAGAGCCCGTGAGCACCAACTTCTCTGCGGAAACAAGGACTTACGCCGACCATCTTTATCGGAAGTAGACTGGGTTCAATCACTTCATCCATGTACATCGAGGTCAGTGGATGTTCGCTAGTAGCAATCATGTAAAGCGGGTCAGGCGTAATTCCATACATCACAGTCTCAAAATCAGAAAGGTCTGTGACGCCCTCGTAAGCTTGACGATTCATCATTACTGGAGGTTGAACGAAAGTATATCCCCTAGATACAAGGAAATCAACTGCATATGTTTGCAGAGCCAATTCAAGCCTTGCTAAGTCTCCCTTCAAAAAGAAGAAACGGCTTCCTGCAATTTTTGCAGCACGTTCTAAATCGACCCACTTGTTCATTTCAATCAATTCATTATGAGTTCTTGGCTCAAATTCGAACTCTGGCTTATCTCCATGAAGAGAATGTTGTGTGTTTCCAGATTCGTCATCACCTTTTGGAACTGCATCGTGTAAAAGATTAGGGATTCGCATTCTGATGTGGTCTCTTTCCTCGAGAAGGGAGTTGGCCTTCTCGTCCAAAGCAGCTATTCTTTCGCCTAAGTCTTTGACTTGAGCCATTATTCTATCTGCTTCTTCTTTGTCACCACTCTTCTTTGCATCTGCGATTCCTCGCGCTGCTTGATTGCGCTCTCTGCGACCCTCTTCCATCTCTTTCAAAGCGCCACGCCATTGCTCATCTAAGTCGATAACCTGGTCTATTCTTTCATGAGAAATCCCGCGCTTATCGTGATCTGCACGTATTTTATCCGCTTCGTTTCGAAACAAATCCATACTCAACATGAAAATCACCTCACAAAGTTATCCCGAAGGAAAATGCAGCACTACCGACGAAAATCAAACCACCGACGATGTATCCCAGAATCGCGCCACCATTCAGTAGCGGTAAGCCTGCTTGTGGTCTTCCTGAAGCCACATAAGTCATCAAAACGAGATAACCAATGAGTCCTCCGATTAGAGCGGAAATTCCAACCGCCAATCCACTCTCTGAAATGTAGTTAACACAAGAGATTACCAGCATTCCTGGGAATATTACGTCTCCAAGTCCCATAAACATGGCTTCCTTGGGCTTCTTCCTCTTTACAACCTGCTTTGGACTAGATTCTGCATTGCTCTCTACAGATACCTCTTCCTTAGACTCTGAAGGGCGTATTGAATCCTTTTCATCAAGCATCGAGTAACCGCTCTCTTGAGGAGCAACCAGCAAGATTGGTAAATTTAGACCAATCATCGTGTCTGCAAGGTCCAACATGTGCTTTGAGCGGTAGACCGCCCAAGCATCATAAATCGCTGCTAAAACCATGAAAATTACGATTAATGTAGGAACGAAAGTGACACCTAACATAACGATAACACCAGCGCCGACTAATACACCTACTGTGTTGACTATGTACCATTCTGGGCGAATCATTAGCGCAGTCATAAGTAAGACTGCAAGACCAATTCCAACGAAGAACGCCATATCATCCCACTGGATGCCGTAGATGTTGTACATTGTATCATAATCAAATTCGCCGCTGTGTAACACGAACATTGGCAATGTATTGTTACTTGGATCCTGATACTCTGCATTTCGTGTTGTTTTGATTGTATTGCCATCAAGGAACATAATTGATTCTCTGTCTAATTCTACATCAATGGTGACGTACTCCGTCAATGATTCAAAGAATAATCCATGTATTCCATCACCATCAGCAATCCACAACTCGTCGCCATTGTGGTCATCTAAATCGAAGTTTGCGATATATGCAATTGGGCCTTCAAAAGAGTCTCCGCCACGGAATCTTTCTTCCTCCTCGAATATTTCATCAATCTCGTCGTCAATCACCCATGCGTTAATTTCTCCACCTTCGTGTCCTGCCATGGCCAGTTCTAGGGAGTCATCCCAAGGATTGGTTACAACGTTAAATGATGAAATCAAATCTTGACTTTTTGGAATGTAAACCCATTCAAGACTGCAACTATCAACCCAGCCGGGAGGTTTAGGACCCTGGTCAGTATAGGGGCTTGAAGCTAGTTCGAGTTCAATCATTGCTGCGCCAAAGGGAGTAGCAAGTAAGAGACTGTTAGAGTCATATTGACGGCTTAACAAAACTTCACCATTAGATTGTAATTGCGGATAGGACCATTCAGCAACATTTCGATGAAAACCCACGTTATCAACATAATCAGACTCGATTATTGAATCTGCAAAAGTCTCGGACCTGACAATTGTATTTTGACCCGTCAAGATGTAAAGAGCACCCTTACGTTGACCAGAATCTGCCTCCGCATCCTCAATAACCTCCAACACAGAAACACAAGGCCCGATCTCAGGTAATTCAGTCGCATTTACGAGGGAACCATCCCAGTCTTCAAGATTGAAACATGCATACTTGCTCAATATTTCGCCACTATCTTTGTCTAGAGTCCATATCCAAGCATTATTGTTCACAGTATAGCCATAATCTCCTTCGATTACAGCAAATTGTTCCGGTATACCGGGATATGTGTCCAATTCAACACTCCATTCAAATGAAGCATCGGCTGATCTTTTTGAAATAATGAAAGAGTGTTCTGATGTATTATTTCCATACATCACTTTGTGGGTGATTATCGAACCATCGCTATTAACGGCGAATAGGTCATCTTCAACATCTTCAGAATCGGTGAAAATAAAGGCCTCAGTTTCAACTTCTGGAACTAGAAGAATATGTGCTCCCGGCACTGTAGTGTAACATAGAGCCAGGAATAGAACGAACAAAATACCGTATTTGATGAAGTGTTGGAGGTGGTTCTTTGCCAACCATAAAATCAAGAAAGTGAAAGCAAAAATTGCAACTAATTCAAGTGCTATCCAGCGTACTTCACGAGAGCCAGATTCGCCAAATGCTTGCAATCCTGCTGCATCAAACCATGGTTGTAACCATATTCCGAGGAAGATGGTAATCACGAACATGAAAGCCATTCCAATCATGCCTGGCGCTTGCTCAATCATGTTGGAAAGCAGGCTATCTTCTTTGGCCAATTCGCGCTCAACGCGTTTGACATGGTCAGTAGATGAAGACTCTCCCATGCTTTAGACCGAGAGTGAGGGTGGTTTTCTAATCATTGGATGGTCTGGCCCCTACGGGGCCAATGAGCGAGAATAGTGTTCGAGAGTGGTTGTACGCCTCAAAATCCAAAGGAATGGCTCTTGGATTATCTAGAGTAAGTGCTGCACTGGAAGCCCTTGGGCGTCCTGATAAGCAGATGGATTGCATCCATGTTGCAGGCTCGAATGGCAAAGGAAGCGCGTGCGCACAACTCGTTGCTGGCTTAGTTAGGGCAGGTTATCATGTCGGATTGTTTTCCTCTCCACATTTAGTAAGAATAGAAGAAAGAGTTAGGGTTGATGGCAGAGCGATATCAGAAGAGAGATTTGATGATGCGCTTAAACAGATTAAAGACCTANANTGTGAACTTACNTTTTTCGAGATTACATANCTTACTTCATTGGTTGCTTGCAGAGATGCAGGTGTGTCAATAATGGTGTTAGAGACGGGTCTAGGTGGACGCCTTGATGCAACGAGGTCAGCTGANGTTGTGGCCTGCCTAGTAACTTCAGTCAGTTTAGAGCATAGCGATATCTTAGGAGANNCNATCGAANAGATAGCNANAGAAAANGCNGCAATATGGAGACCGGGAGTTCCTATGCTAATACGGGATCCCGGAAATGCACGTGTTAGAAATGCTATGCGAGATGAAGCGATTAGCGCTAGATTCTATTCACCCGAGACTTCAACATTCATGGATGAAGCCGCTGATTTAGCTGAGATGTTGTGTGCAATGGTCGGCTACTCTTTTGTGCGCAGACCGATTTCATGGCCTGCTAGAATGCAGTATATCGAGGGCGAACAGAATTACCTGTTGGAAGCTGCTCACAATCCAAGCGGAATGCGAAGGGCAATTCCGGAGATTGCTGCAATCTTGCCGGAAAAATGGTCCCTTCTACTGGGCACATCACCTCAANAAGAGATGGATGTATTTCTTGCGCCAATCTTTGAATTGATTGAGAAATTTCCTCCGCAGGAGATAATCACGACAGAACCTCAAAATGGANGATANCCCGGAGTTGTTGAGCCTATCAAAGGGGTCCCGCATATCGAAAATCCCGAACTGGCTATACAAGCATTCACTGATGAAAATGATTTGATTGTCGTCACTGGTTCTCTCTATTTATGTGGAAATATTCTTTCTTACCTCGGATTAAATGCCGACATAGTTTCTTGAATGTGGAACTATTCAGACGCCTATGGGCGAGGGTTTGAGTCACAAATGGGATCATCGATTTATCGAATTGGCCGATCATATAGCCCAATGGAGTAAAGACCCATCAACAAAAGTGGGATGTGTTATCGTTGGAGAAGATCGTGAGATACGCTCAACTGGATTTAATGGATTCCCCAGAGGAATTGACGATGATGAGGAGCGTCTGAATAATCGAGATTTGAAGTATCCATTAATCTGCCATGCAGAAGAAAATGCGATTATGCATGCGGCAAGAATCGGGGTATCACTCAAAGGTAGCTCGGCATATGTGACTTGGCCTCCCTGCTCACGCTGTGCAAGATCTCTAATCCAGGCCGGGATAAACGAAGTGATTTATTCTGCGAAAATAGAAATTCCTGAAAGATGGACTGATGATTTCAATATCGCTTCTGACATGTTCAAAGAATCCGGAGTCGTAGTTCGTAAAATATAGTGATAAGCCGATTAACATCAATCGCTAAACCGGTGCGTTCAAATGGAAAGTTTGCTGGTTTAACTTTATGCGAGGACATGTCGTACTAGTGTCCTTGTTCCTACTACTAACGCCGGGTTGCACATACCTAGACGATTACATGTCAGAAGAAAATTCTGAAGATGAACCTGAGTCCTCTGTGATTTTAGGATGCACGGATCCGGACGCAAATAATTACGATTCAGCCGCCAANGAAGATGACGGATCTTGCGAATATGACGAGCCTGAACCCGAGCCAGAGCCTGAACCTGTTCTAGGTTGCACAGATGAAGATGCCATGAATTATGATTCGAATGCTACTGAAGATGACGGTTCTTGCAAATATATGGAAACTATCCCTTGTAACGGCCTAGTTATCTTGTGTCATAGAACTTATGACCAGGTCACTTTCCCTGAAACTCATAACTCATACTCAACTCATGAGGACAATATCTACTATCCTGCAAGCAACCATCGGACTGGTTTTCAAGCACAATGGAATGCTGGAATGCGAGCTTTCATGCTTGACACGCATTACCTAACTACCGCCGACCAAAGCGCCTCAAATGTACGATTTTGCCACGGCGATTCTGATAGAGGATTTAGCCCGTGCACTTACGGTGCTGTCGATCCTTGGAACTGGTTGAGTAATCTAGAATCNGAAATGAATAGTGAGGACAGAGATATTGTCACCCTTCTGATTGAAAATTATGTTGAGCCTGATCATCTGAAAGATATTTTCGACGATGTGGGATTGTCNGAGATGATGTACATTCATGANATGAATTCCGAGTGGCCTACACTTATTGAGATGATAAANATGGANAAGCGGCTAGTAGTATTCTGGGANCAGTCTGGCGATTCTAATCACCCTTACTTCCATGATTTCCTTACACATAGTTGGACAACAAATTATGCTGATGATGATACGTCCTCNATGGATTGTGAAAAATTGAGAGGAGATGTAAATCAGCCGGTGTTCCATATGAATAATTGGTTGAAAAATCAAGCAGGATTATCTGACCCGAATCGCGCTGGTGAAGCAAATGATGTTGACTTCATGGTCGAACGTGCGATTGAGTGTATTGAACTTCATGGAAAGCGCCCTACCTTTATCGCAGTAGATTGGTGGGAAGAAGGAGATGTAGTTGAGGCAGTTGAAAGAGTAAATTTGATGGAACTGGATACTGATTAGCCCCAGAATCTACGTGTCCTTGCATACTCTATTTCAGCGATATGAATCGCTTCCAGCAGAGCTTCCTTATCCCCTCGTTGTACCTTTCTCATCAACCTTTGACAAGTTGCTTCCCCAATTCCTCGACCCATCAATGCAAGTATTGCATCCATACCCCTATTGGCTACTGCTTGAGCATTCTTCATCATTCGGTCTCGTGTCTTCTCGTCGTCTGATTTTACCCAATCTATCAACTGTTTTTCCAGACCTTCACGGGCGCATGCTAACATGTGGCCTCCNCATCTCAAGCAATTTTTTGAATCTGAGATTTCTGGATACCTTGCCACTCTGAACCTCCGTATTGATTGACATTTCAAGCAACACAATACTGCTCGCTCATTCATTAGTCTGCCCTCAAGCCTAGCACGAACTTGCTGATTATCGAAATTTGGTAGAAGTAGGTCTTTTTCCGAACGACTGGAGATTCCCAAAGGACCCATTGCGGTCACTTCCAATCCAATCAGTCCAGATTGAATTGCACGTATTACATCGCTTGCTCCATTAACATCCATTCGTTCGTGGAACAATTTTGAAAGGACTTCATCAAGTACTGGAGTCCCTCGGTATTTCTTCAATAGTGCCTGAATATTGATTTTCCTTGGATCCACACCATGTCGCAATATACCGAAAATTTTGGCGATTTGGGCAAATCTCCACCTTACTTCTCTAGAGTTTGGTAGAGTTACTGATAAGACACCTTCCAACGCTTCAGGAGGGGTGTCTCTAAGCCATTCGATGATTTCTCTAGGAGTCACGCCTCCTACCTGTAGTGAAATCCTACATGGTTCGACTATTAATCGGCCCCATTTTCCAGAACGAGTACTTGCCATAGCTAACAAATAATGCCCTAATGCCTCATTTATTCGATTTCCTTGACAGGAATTGATTACCAATGCTTCATCTCTATCCTCGATTGTAATCAAGCGATCGCTAGGTATCATGCCGGCTGAATCTAAATGAGTGGTCACAATTTCCGCAAGTATTCCTTTTGCTTCTCCATTCAGTGGATAATCTTCCAAGATTGATTTACCCTTGAGCAACTCTGCAGGGTCGATTTCATTCACTTCTTCATCTTCTATCAGACCTAAGTCAATAGCAAACAAACGCCGTAAGCGGCCTGCTTCTCTAGCAACATCGGCTGGAGTAGGAGGNAATTCTCCGACCCATTGTGGTGCGTGCCCTTGGTCTGAAACTGGNGCGACTAACAATTCGCTCTGCTCCGGGTCTGCATCTACAACCACCCAGGTTCTTCCTGCCATAACGAATCTTCTTTGAGTACCGTCTTGGTCTTCTCCNCCATCATTTAATGAAAGTACAAATGCCTCATCTACATTTCCTAATTGTTTACGAGTCACAGCATCTCTAACTCTGTATGATTGCTTATCTGGAATCATCGATAGGTGTTTGCTAACCCATTCTCTGGTCCTTCCTGAACGGCTAAGCCACCCCTTAGCAAACCTTGGAGGTAAATCGAATGATAGCTTTGCTATATCTTCAGTAGGCTCTTCATCATGTGCAAGTTTAGGTTGTTCTGGCAATGATTTCTTCAAATGAGTTTGCAATTCTTGCCAAACATCATGCGGCCAGCGATACCAAGGTACTGTAGTTGGGTCTTCTACGCATCTAATTACCCATCTATCCGCAAGAATATTGCCGAGAGAAATTGTATCTTCTCTAGACCAACCTTCGAATTGGCATGCACCAGAAATCGCTTGTGATACTGCTTCGATTGGAAGGGCTCCGTGGCTATGCACCATCATAACAATCTGATTTGCAGCTACAGATAAAGGACGGTCTCTCCATTCTACGGCTTCTATTTCCCCAGCTAGAGCCTTACGAGCGATAACTGCTGATTCGAAAATATCGTCACTTTCCCAAGATAATAGATGGCCTCTCCCCACTCCTCCTAAGCGATGATCTGCTCTACCTACTCTTTGCAGCATTCTATCTACTGAACGAGGTGAGCGAATTTGCACTATGTGATTGACGCTGCCTACGTCTATCCCTAACTCTAAGCTAGAAGTACAAACAAGACCTTGCAAGTTTCCACCACGGAGATCGTTTTCCATTTGTGTTCTAGTTTCCTTTGCTAGTGAACCGTGATGCACACCTATCGACAACTCTGGAGCGATTGCTGTCAAACGTTGAGACACTGTTTCTGCACTATTTCTGGAATTAACGAAAATCAAGCATGGGTGTTTTTTGGAAATAATATCTGCAAGGCCTCTCAAGGTGGCGTGTGCTCTTGGTGAAATTGCCAATTCGAGAGAACCGATTTCATCTTCAGGAAGTTGAATGATTGCATCAACTGCCAATTCTGTTGAACGTGGTGCTACCGCATTAATCGCTTCAGCATCCTTTGACAACCATTTAGCAACTTGATTGGGGTTACCTACTGTCGCAGATAGACCAATCTTCTGAACTCTCCTACCAATGAAAGATTCCAGACGTGATATTCCAATTGAAAGTTGCCAACCTCTTTCCCCGTCTGCCATATCGTGGACCTCATCAATTACAACCGCCTGGACACTTTTGAGTAACTCTCTCAATTTAGANCCAGTAAACATCAACTGGAAGGTTTCAGGAGTTGTAATCATCACATTAGGNGGATTTCGGACTTGCTTCGTCCTCTCCGATTGAGGGGTATCTCCATGCCTCAGGCCTAGTCGCAGACCCACTGCTGAAGTGATATCGTCCAACCGCCTATCTACGTCACGATTTAATGCACGTAGTGGAGTGATGTAAAGTATTGACATGCCTTGCCAATTTTGCTTCAAGCATCTATCCAATAAAGGAAGCATCGCTGCCATTGTTTTCCCTGAACCTGTTGGAGCGATGACCAATCTATCTCCGCCCGACGAGATTTCATCTTGAGTTACCTCTTGAACAGGAGTAGGAGACCATTTTCTCTCTTCAAGAGCCTCCTGAAGGCTCTCGTCGAGTTGGGAGAATACGCCCTCGGCCATGTTTGCTGGGCGATGTCACTGGTTCAAGAGGGCAACGATTTGAAAATCAATAATCATCATCGTAATCGTCATCTTCATCCTCTTCGTCTTCATCCTCTTCCCAGTCGTCTTCCTCTTCCCATTCTTCTTCGAAAATGGAATCTTCACCATGGTTAATCGCTGTTCTGTTAGCGGTTATTCCAATGGCAACTAAGACGATAATGGATAAAATCGAGAATAGCCAAATCAAAGGTTGCTCACGTATCGAATCGAACCAACCCATGTAAGAGACATAGACAATTTCGACCTTATGCTCAGCAGAATTGTCATCATCATTGACTTCGACNATTAGATTATCTGGGTCTACNACCACACGAATACGGTCAATTCCTTCTCTTGCCTCCCATTTAACAGAAACTGGAATCTCTTGATTTGCATCAATTCTGTTCAATGACACTGTATCGAATGGAACTATGGAATCACCAGCATAGAATGCGACTCTAAACCCTGCATTCTCTTCTCCTCCCACATTCANAACGTAGGCTGTAATTTCAATCTCTTGCCCTGGTGCAACATGGTCGTCGGATAACTCCATGGAACCAATCTTCAATTGAGCTCCAACTGCTCCAAGGCGAACCCATTGCCTCTCAAAGTCTGTGTCATCTGTTGCAACTTCAGCAATCGGGCTAGCCTCTGAATTAGAGACAACAGGGAACTCATTTCCTGCGGAATCATATCCTGTTAGGTAAAATCCTACCCAATCTCCTTCTCGTAATGTGATTCGGCCGCCATCGGTAAGATCTACAGTTCCCGTCCAAATTACACTCTGCCCATCTTGCTGCATACCCAATTTGGATTGGCCTGCTCCAAGTGTTAGTGTACGGCTAGAATCACGCATAACCCAATGGACAACTTGCTCTGAACCTGTCAAATCTGCATCTTCNGTTCCGTGGAATTCAACAGGAACCTTGGTCAAATCAGTGTCTGCTGAAATATCGATAATGTTCAACGGCGTTGCTCTACTAACCACTCTTGGTGCTGTATCATCAACAATTACTCTTAGTGTAGTAGAAACTGTTTGCCCTGTCATATCTTCTCCAGTGCCAGGAATCCCTCCAATTGAGATTAAACATGTTCTAGTTGGCGAGGATTTCAAAGTCTCTGCATGAGATAGTGGGACTTCGACAGAATATGCACCATCATCTGCAATTGAGCCATCTGACCAAATGCTCTGACCGTCAAATACTTCGATTACAATCGATGCATCATTTGGAGCAGGAACATTACTACCTTCATACACAACTCTACCAGTAAATTCTAGGCGGTCATCATTTCTTACTCTGCTTCCATCAGCCACGATTCCTGTACGAGGTTCACTGATGTCCTCTACCAAGAAAGACGCTGCATCGAGTACCAAATCATTCTCTACAGTGAATGTATGTTCAGAAATGATGTGACGAGTTGGGAACTCTGAACCCCTCTCTTTGTATTCAAGAGCTAGATCAGAAATATCCTCATCTGGCCAATCCCAACCAACAGTNAAATCAAAATCTATCAGAATCAATGGCATTCCNGATTCATTTGTTGTTTGTACCATATTAGAGGAGGATGCTAATGTGATGTATTCTGAATTACTTGCAAACATATCACTTACACCGTAGTAAGAGATCCTTTGTTGATCAACTTCACTGTTAGGCCCTTCAAAGTCGAATACTAAATCGATAAATTCGAAATCGATGGCTGTATTCGCATCTATTAATCCTANAGAAATTGTTTGTTCTTTACCTGCGAAAATCGGTGCACCATCGTTGTGTCCAGCCCATTCGAGTCCGGTGAAGATGGCTGATGAGTCCTTTCTTGTTCTGAAGGTTGCATCATCTGTTTCAAATCCAGGACTACTTTCCCAAGTGTATGTTTGGTCATCGATAATTGTGGAGTAGTGTAGAGGGTTGCCTGCTCTGTCTCCACCATCCCAGTAATAGGAGACTCTTCCCATGTTCGGNTTTCTAGAGTGGTCTATGGTCGTAGAGAACATCTTGTAATCTGCTTCGGTTTGATTTGTTACAATCTTGTGAGCATACTCACTAGGGTCTGCTTCACCGTTTCTGTTCAAATCATGGTCTGCTTCTACCCAATAATAGAGAGTGAGCTCTGTTGGATCTCCAACCGCATCAGAAACAGCAATGCTGACTTTTTGACCTTCATCTGCTGCTTCATATGCATCTTCTTCAGGATGGGTCATCAATGCCTCTGGATGTGTTGCATCTACCTTGTATGTTCTAAACCAATCGGANTTAGAACTNAGAACCATACTTGCGTCTCTCTCATTGTAGGTTTGAATTTCGTAAGTTAGTCCGCTTTCCACATCGATATCTGGCATTTGTATTGAGATGAAGAATGAGCCATTAACATTTGAAGTGTCTCTCCAGTCAGCATGCACGAAGCCATTCTGAGCAATTCTAACATCGAAAGCGCTGTCCTTAGGAGCATCAGTAGAATCGGCGAACCACATAGCTCCTTGGAAATGCAGTGTTTCACCAGCAGCGACCCAACTTCCATCTACAACATCTGTAGATGTGATCTCTCCGTCATTGTCCCTAACATTCAACCAGCCTAATCCGAAGGAATTGTTCACCCTCAATCCAGTATCGCTAGATAGCGGCGTTGGAGAGAATCCTGCACTACCTGTTGTATCAATACAACTGGTCACAAATCGGACATTCTCTTGGTCGGGGAAGTTAGATGTTACATAGAATAGCCAGTGTATTTCCAAAATTCCATTGTTCAGATAAGACCATGATGATTGGTCGATTTCAACCCAGTCATCNGGATCATTAGGNGACGGGAAGATGTCCCCATCTTGCCATTCTAATGTAGGTGCACTAGAAGCAGGAGAGGCAATGAAGGATAGCGATGCAGACTGGATGTAGTTATTTGCTCCATCACCGACAATGTGTCGAGTGACGACCTCGTATGGTTCATTTCTCTCGTGTAAAATTTCTCCGTCTGGAATCGTGATATCCAGGTTTACGGTATTGATCGAATAAGTTACACTAAACCTTTCCAAGACTACGATTCCAGCAGTCTGTGAACTGACATGGATTGGAATTACTACATTCCCTGCACCGGTATCTGGGATTAAATCGTTGAAGGCCTTGACAAAGGCTGTGCCACCTCTTGTTGTGGTTCCTAATAGCACTCCTTGGCTTGTCCATTCTTTACTACCGTCACCTCCAACATCTATTCCAACCTGTTCAGGAGCATTGGTGTGCAATGCAATCTGTAAGTCATCTAGAGTAGGGGTATTTGTTCCTGTAGAAGTGAACCTGACATAGATGTAAATGTACCCACTAGTCATTGAGACGGTCTTAGAATCCCCACTAAATGCGAAAACCTTGGTCGAAGTGTCTTGGAATTCAACCTGCAGACCAGTTCCAGAAGGTGTAGTACCATTCCACCATGCTGTTATTGCAACCGGTGCATTTCCGGAATANTAGTTAGAACGTATCTGGAAATANCCGCTNGATTGGTANCTGGTTGAATAGGTCAGAGANACGAAATCCAAAACTGGTGTCTCACTCGATGTCCCATTGAGGTAAGCCTTCCAAACAATACTTGAACCAGGATTAGTGAATGTTAACTTCTGATTGTATATTCCACTTAGCCAAGTCGTTCCTCCATCGTTTGAAACTTGCAACCTAATACTCGTATTTGCTGGAACATAGCCAACTAATGCTGAAACCGTAATTTCAGTTATCTGCCTTGACAAGGAAGTTGTTGTGCTTGTGACAATTGAGGATGTGCTGGAAACATTTCGGTGATCGTATACAGCACCGGTTCCTTGGCGTTGAATCTTGTTTGTTGTGGATGAACAATATGAACTGTAATGGCATTGATATCCGAATGTATTGTCGCCCAATTGGTCCATTCCATAGTGTCCACCTCCGGAGATTTTGATCTTGCCCATACCTTCAACAAAAATCCCATTCATCGTGAAGTGGTTGTGATAACCCTCGGTNCGATAATATTCGTTAGTCACGATTTTTGGAATATCAACTATCAAACCACTCGGCTGAGTGCTTGTAGAACCCATCTGATTTCTAGAACCAAGTAACCAACTTCCATTTACAGAGGATGGGGAACTCGGGTTGACTTCGTATAGGTATCTATTGTAATTTGGATAAACNGATTCGTACATCAAAACGAACATTCGTCCTGTGTCTTCATCGACATCAACTCCCATCGGGTAGTAATTTCCTGAATAAGAATAGGTTCCTTGGCAGGTCCATGAACCAGCGGATGAGACCGACCATTTGACTAAGATTCGATAGCTGTAAGAGACTGTCCAGACGTTTCCATTACCATCGCTAGTTGCATCATAGGTGGAGTATAATGGTGTAGAATAGGAACATGAACCAGCACTAACGCTGGAGGTTCCTATGTAAGACCCAGTTGTGGAATTGTACCTCTTGAGGATAGGAGTGGTGTAAACAGTTGTCGAAGAGTAAGTTGCAGAAATGTATTCATCNTCATGAGCNATAACAAAGCCACGNTAATTAGAGGTTGAGGAGGTAAGTGAGAACGAAGAGAGAGATTTAGTCGAGCCAATAAATCCTTGATCGCCGTTAGCAGCAAATCCTCCGGTATTGTTGATTGTNCCCGTTGATGTTGCCTCTGCTGAACGGTCCATTCCATTGACATTATTTGTTGGGTTTCCTACCAACTCAACCTGATCATTACCAACTTCGAGATTGTAACGATTACCATATGCAAAACCAGGAGGAGTACCAATCCATTGACCAGAACCNGCACCACCAAAATCAGAATTTGTNGTCATGTTACCCCAAGATGTTGAGGATGGCTCTCCGGCAATGTCAAACGTTGCAGAAGAAACCTCTGCGCCATAAGGGAATGTTAGGTTTCCAGCGAAACCATCTCCCGTACCGGTAAAAGTGTGAGTGTAGGATGTAGAACCGTCTTGAAATTGCGTTTCAGTGACATCTGCTAACGCCATCGGAGATAAAACTGAGATTACGAATAATGTAGTCAAGAATAGTGATTTTCTCATACTTTACCCGCCTTCTCGCCCTGTGGGCCTTCGGCCCACGCGTGTACATCCCATTTCAACTATACTCCGTCAAGTCACTTTCTCAAATAGCAAAAATCGAATAAGAAGTCTGACTTTCGCCAAACAGGTGAGACACATGGGATGGTGGGAGAACCAGCATGGAAACCAACTCAGAATTTCAGGCACTGCTACATTTGCATTCGCTTTACTGACCGTCATGTCAGCAGCACAATTGATGTTTTTACAAGACAACGCAGACTTTGCAGAATATACCGGTTTGGCTATCGTNCTAATCGTNATCGGAGGTATCGGACTTGCAGTATCGGCACCTGCATTCATTAATTTGAGTGCTAGAGCCAAGACACTGGATACGATAAAAGCACTCAAATCCACTTCAGAACTGAGGAAGATGAAACCTGACGGAGATGAAGCAGCACGTATCCTAGGTGGCGGTCATCAAGAAGCATGGAATGCATTCCTTCAAGAGAAGGGATTGAAGAAGCGCTGATTACTGGGTAGTTGTAATGGGCGAGTACAATCCAATGCGCACTCTCGTCCGCGAACTAGTTTTAGCGACGGGAATGATTACACTCCTAGTTCTAGCAATGTGGGCGCATACAGGCTCTATGCCTCCACTAGTTGTGGTTGAGTCGAATTCAATGCAACATGATTCAAGTGGTGAAATTGGCACCATAGATGCCGGAGATTTGATTCTTGTTCATGCACCNGAGGATAACCGAATAATTACTTTCGCAGAAGCTACTGACCCAAAATCAGAATACTACGGCTATGAATCTCTAGGAATGGAAGGAGATGTAATCATCTACGAACGCAATGGAGAGAGCGATAGTACACCGATTATCCACCGGGCCCTATTTGAAATTTCGATTGGGCAAGCATTACCTGCTGAAAATCAAAACGATTGCGATGAAGGTGTATTTTGGAAGGACCTCTGTATCACATCTTGGTCTGTTCCAGGATCTGACCAAGTGAATGTCAAAGAAATTAATCTAGTATTCGATGGAGTAAATACTGGAAAGTATGCTTGTGGAGGCGTGGCTGCACAGCATGGATCCCAATGGTTTAGTGTTGAAAATTATACACCTTTGAATCCAGGTTATGTCACATTAGGAGACAACAACGATTGCAATGATGACCAAGGTGTGTTTGAATTTGCTCAAGGTCTTTCTTCGATACACAGCGGGATGATTAGACCTGTTCAGGAAGATTGGGTCATCGGTATTTCGGGTGCAGAAATCCCGTGGCTGGGAACTGTCAAATTGATGGTAAGTGGAGGAGATTCGCCAGGTGTAAGTCAAGTGCCTGGGCTATCATTTGTTTTCCTGATTGCTTTTGTTGGGATTGTTCTAGCAGCTCCTGTGGTGATAGAACCAGTTGTCAATAGAATACTGCGCAACTCTCCTGAAGCAATTGAGGCTGAACGTGAAAATGCAATTGCAATGATTTATTCCTCAGAAGAGGAATAATTGAATTGGTCGCCTGCGAGTTTGTAATCCGCGCTGTCTAATCTAAACTCAACATATCTGACTTCGTCATTAATGTCGGAAAGATTTGCTTGGTCTAGTAATTTCTCAACTCTGTCTCTAGTACGCTTTAGACTTGACAATCTCTGTTGCCTAGTCTTTGGAATATGTGAGTCGCCACGCATATCTTTTAGCCAAGTTTCGAGCAATTTAGACGCCCAGTCAGGAGACTGAGAAACTCTAGGTGCCAAGAGAATCTCGTTGGAGCGGTGCCTTATCCTAACGAAACCATCAGACATCCGTCTGGTCTGAATTGAGTTAGGTTGCTGCCATTGATTTAGGCGAATTATCAGTGAATCTTCTTCGATTACCTCTCCACCCTCTGTTGACAGATCTACGATTGCGACTCTATCGGAAAGCCGGAGCAACAATTGAATAAAATCATCATCTTGAGCCCATACTGAAACTTCTACAGGCTCTTCTCCAAGTGCCTCAGCAATCCATGATTTCACTTCTTGCTCCAGTGCGTCCATGCAGATGCCAAGCAGGAGACCTTCAAGAACTACTCGACACGGGATTGAAGTGTGAGTCCTGTGTGGCCNGTATATGGCAAGCGGTTTCCTGTCGGTTGAATTCGGCTGGACAGAGGTGTTTCTGTTTGTTCTGGCATGGTATCTTTTGCTAAGATATTGGGAAAACAGCGGTAAGCTGGATGAATGGAATGCTTCAAGGATTTTCTTCGGAATGGTATTGATGGTTCGCACATCNAANGGCAAAAAATCTCTCGAGAAAGTCTCCNAGCCTCGTAAATTTTGGCGAGCATACGGAGAGTTGTCTCTTTGGGTCTGCTGGGGNGCAATGTTTTTTGTTGCACTTGGAATTATTCTCGCAATCGTTTCGCTAATCATGATGGGCAATCAACAAGAGGCAAGGCCTGTTTCAGAATTGGTCGCAATACCTGGCTTGAGCCCAATTATTCCTCTTGGTTGGGGAGTTATTGCCTTCGTGGTGTGTCTGGTAATACATGAATTCGGACATGGCATTCAAGCAAGGGCGCATGGCATGCGTGTACGCAATTTTGGACTTCTGATGGCTGGCCCGCTACCTCTGGGAGCATTCGCTGAGCCGGAATATAATGAAATCGTCAATTCGCCAAGGAGAGAAAGACAGAGAATGTTCGCTGCTGGACCNGCAACAAATATCTTCGCAGCATTCATTCTAATCGTATTACTAGGGCAAGTTGCAGGTCAGTTTTCAGCAGCAGACCCTGGTGTTCACTCTAGCCAAATAATCGTNGATTCGGGAGCGGACGAAGCAGGATTGGAAGCGTGGGATGTCATCACNTCAATTAACGGAAGTGAGATNCGTGACTCAAACGATTTCGCTGATGTGATGGATAGCTTGTCTGCTGGACAAATTGTTCCCATGGAAGTGGTAAGATATGGAAATGGAACTACGGAAACTCTAATGGTAAATCTGAGTGATAAATACGATTACTANCTTGAACTTGGAGTTGATGAAGATTCGCTAGAAGCCATGGATATTGAGCAAGGTGATGCTTTCTTGGGTGTACAAAATCTTGCAGGAGGAACCGCAGGTGTGGACCGCCTTGCAGGATGGGCTCACCCTGATTTTGAGACCAGCGCTGTAGGCTACCTAATCAGTGTCCCAATAAATGTGGGTCAACTTCTGATTACACCGTTCGAATATCAAGGGGTTGCTATTCACCCTGCTCAAGAAGAAATGCTCGATTCTGGAGATGGTTGGCTTGCATCAACCATTGGATTGAGTGGTTTGCTATTCTTGGTAAATCTGCTATTCTGGTTGATTTGGGTCAATATCCTACTTGGCNTAACTAACCTATTCCCAATGATTCCTTTTGATGGAGGACACTTGTTCAAGGACATCGTTCATGGAATAATGACTGGAATTAGGAATCTCGGTAAGAAAACCGGACTGTACAAGGTTCATCCACTCTGGGTTGAGCATGTAACAAGGAAAGCATCGTCGCTATCTTCGATGCTGTTGTTGATTGTTCTAGTATTACTCATCGGCGCACCATATCTGTGATCCGTAACTGTGATGGTTCAGAATCTTCTACTGTGCTCAAATCTACTGCCTTGATCCTCTTGTCAAGAGATTCTAGAGAAGAACTAGTCTCTTTTCTGCAAACCAATGCCAAGAATTTGTGTAACGGCATTCCTTTCTCCCAATCTAAGAATGGTTTACCATTTCTTGTTAGTGGAAGNGCAGGNATTCTTCTGGTCAACATCCCTAATCTCCCACTNAGACGTCCGACTTCCACTCTAAAAATACGCCATGAATCTCCTCTCACGCCCTTTAACCTGTAAGCGTATAGTGGCATCAATTCACACCGTTTTCCTTCGTAAATCATAGCTTGATATTGATCCCATGTCCTTCCAGACAAGTATAGTTTAGACTTCTTGGAAGTCTTTACCTCAATGGGGAAACAGAGATCTCCTCTCAAAGCGAGTAGATCACCACTGCCTTCCATTCCAGAACCTGCTGCTCTAACGACTAAAAACGGCCTTTCGATTACTTGCCTGGCTCTTGCCTTAGCAACAGGATCACATGACCTAGTAACTGCATCTACTCCCTTCGGTATACCTGCGAGAACTGCTCGAAGTTCTCTCTCATATTGTCCTGCCACAATAGCGAATCTATGTCAAGTGCTTTTGATGATATCGCTGTTTACGCGTCATATTGAAGCGTGATAGTCACTAGGATAGTATGTGCGCCGAATAGCGGTCAGGACGGATGATTTTCGACTTTCATTCCANTTAATGCGGGAATTAAAGAGAAGAAAATGTGATTTCGTAATGTTAGCATCTGGTGAAAAATGGGATGGGATTTTGCTATCATCGCCTGAAGAAGTACAAGANGGCGAGATACCGGCAACAGAAGAAACGTTGGAGATCTCTGTTGAAAGAGCAATTCAAGCATCTAGAGGGCTAGATTCGGCTGTGCAGTTAGTTTTCGGTGTAGACCCAGGACCTAGGCCTGGAATTGCTTGGCTAGCCGATGGAATAGTGGTGGGTAGTGCTCAACTCGAACAAATCGATATTGTGGCAGATCACATCATTGGCTTGTCGTTAGCAGTAGAACACAAGAGAATGTGTGTCAAGGTCGGAGATGGCGCCCCTCTAATTCGTGATAGAATCATCAACCAATTGATTCTGAGGGGCATAGAGACTTTGCAAGTAAATGAGTATCGAACAAGTCAAGGTTCTNGAATCAAAACTCACTTGCATGCAGCGACTAGAATTGCATTGACTGGAGGAGAGAGAGTCCATCAAATCAGGGAATTGAATCCTACAGAAGGAGATTTGAAAGAAATTCAAAGGCAATCCCGAATTATGAGTTCAGGGAACTTGACAATCTCTACGGAATTGGCAAGGTTGGTAGCCTGCGGCGAATTGTCAATGGAAGATGCAATCAAGAGAGCCTGACGCGATATCTTTCTCTTCCNTTAGAGTAAAGAGTGATTACTCCACTTGATGAAACACAAATTGCAATTGAGTCCGCTAACTGACTTATCGCTCTAGCTGCTAGATGTCTTCCACCTTCACCTGGCTTTGGATTTATTCCGGCAGGGACTTGCACGTATCTTCCTGCATCGCTTGCAATACCCTTTGAATTGAACAAAATGGCCCCGTCTAACCAAGCGAATTCTGCCAAGGTTTCGTGGTTATTTTGAACTGAAACACTCCTCTTGGCATCTGAATGTCCTTTGAATGGATTGAGAACTAATGCTGTAGTGTACCTTCTGAGTTTAGGAACTGAGCCAATTGCAAACAATGCACCAACAGCATGCCCTTCACGACCACGCCCTCCTATATGCCTAGCTAATTCCATCAATTTAGCAAGTACTTCGATGTCGATATCATGCTCATTTGCCATNATGGCCAACTTATTTGACGCTAAATTGCTCGCTTCAATCACAATAACTCCATCCATAGGCTCACCCATTATTGCTAGAATTCTATCACTTGATTTGAATCTCCCCTCGCCCAACCCTTGCAAAATAATGTCATGAAGACTATTCAAAACAGATAAGCCCTGAGATGACAGAGAATCTTCTAGAACTTCTACTTCAAATCCCAACTCTTTGAGGTTATCACTAACCTTAGAAGATGATGTAAGAGTAACCATCCTCATCTTCTTGGGCAGAATTTCTCTTATTCTCTTGACCGTTCGTGAATTATTAGAAAGTAGAACCGCTGCTGAAAAATTAGAGCGATCATTTTCGATTGCCGAAGCTACCAAATTTGGCAGATCGACCATCTAATCACCTCATACCATAGTGGTGTCTGTTCCCGGAAGCAAGTCGTTAGATTCACGATATACNGTACGCATGTTTTTGATGAAATTCATTTCTTTGACTACGATATTGTACTCTTTGATTCCTGGGTCTTCTTCACCGTCCATAATTCCAAGTAAGGTCTCGAGAGTTAATCGCGCACCCTCGCGGTGTGGATAAGCAAATACTCCCATCGATAAAGGAGGTGCCATTACTACCTTGACATCTTTCATTCCCTTGAGTGTGTCAAACAAGTGGTGGTAGGTTTGTGGAAGCAAATCTCGTCTTGACTCGTCTTGATTTGGTCTGCGACANTCTGGACTCACTACATGTATGATATGCTTGAAGCGTTCCTTAAGATTAAACGGACTTGATACAACATTTGTTGTAACTGGACANGGCGGTAAGTTCAACTTCCTCTGTTCTACACTCACGTCACGGCAAAAGTCACGAAGTTCATCCCCTGCTGCTTTGTGGATTTGCGCATCGATNCCTTCCCTTCCAGATAATCGATTATTTGCAGGAGTGATTACAGCATCGGCTTCTTGTAAATGGAGTTCTCCCCCAATGACTCGAACAACTCCCCATCGACAAGTTCGGGCCATGTACAACTTGACCATGTTTTGAGCAGGGGGGGCCGTCCTTCATATACGCATTGTCGAAATTAGCNAAAAAAGACTATTTTTCACCTATACAATGAATCGAAGTGACTTTGAGTAATCATCTCACGGAATGTAACATGTCCCCCGCTCGAAAAGCGCTATTTTTAGTCGCGCTTTTCGTTATTAGTACNATTCAATTACCTAATCCTGAAACCGTTGTATTAGAAGTTGAAGAAAATGTATTCGATGGATTTACTATTGCAAGTGACATCTGGAATGAATCCCCTCTCAACACGGTAGCAGTACCAAATGGTTTCAATCTCTCTACAGCAATTGACTACAGCGATGTTGCAGTTTTGATCAACAATAAATCCGAGGCCAGTAGAACGATTGGATGGGCTTTTGTCACTGCAAGAAANATCAGCGCTGACAGAGTTTTCGTTTTCGAAAATTCATCTAATCCCACAGGTGAAACAATTAATCGAGACCAATTCAATACTTACTTCCTAGACCCATTCAAAGCCATGCTTTCAACTTACAACGGCACGGATCTCAATTATCTAGTCACAACCAAAGGAATACCATTGCGAATCAACGGAGGAAATAACAAGGCATCTTTCGACCAAGAGATAGCTTTAGCAGGTGGTACATATGACTCCGACATTGGTGCTGATTGGTGGAGCGACCACGATTATGGACCGCTTGCGGGAAAGCAGATGAAAGAATTCACTAGAGATGAATATGGATTTTTCTTGGTGACAAGATTGACTGGCTATACTGTTGACACAGCACTTGAATTAATCGAGAAGGCTAACAACTCATANGGATCAAGAGGAACACATGTTTTGGATTTAGCAACNAATCGAAATGACACTGGATACAAATTTTGGAACGACGATTTGTACGTTGCAAATAGTACTCTTAACGGTACAATGAACCTTCCTGTTTATTTCGATGAAGAAACTGAATTCGTTACAAATTTGTCCAATGTAATCGGATATGCATCATGGGGCAGTAATGATGGAAATTGGAATAAGAACTACCTTGCAAATGGCGGTTTCGACACACTAGATTCGGCATGGAATAGTGGCTCTAGATATTGGAATATCTCTGGACCAACAGTNTCNGCAGGTGATGAATTCAATTGGTCATATCAGACAGCAAACAAACAGGGTGGAAATGGAGCATTTGAAGCCTCAATTTCTTCACAATGTGACCAAGAGTCAGGATATATGCTACCGGGAATATACTCTGAATATTTCGACAATGAAGGNATTAGTTTCAGNNCNGCATCTATGCCCACACTCATCGACAGAACTCCAGACCATGTAAGATTGGAAAGTGATTTGGCTTATTCATCATCTGGTAGCCCATACCCTGGCCTAGACGACCGTTTCAAGCATAATTGGGGAGCAAGGTTCAGTGGACTAATCGAAGTTCCTGAATCTGGTAACTGGACGTTTTATCTCAATACGGATGATGGTTCTGAATTATGGATAAACGATGTTAGTGCGATTCAAAATTATGGAATGCACGGAATGAGAGAGTACTCCTCAACATTGAATCTAAGTGAAGGATACCACGACTTCAGAATCGAATTCTTCCAAGGCGGTGGCCCACATGGATTGAGATTCTCATGGGAAGGTCCCAATGTAAGTAAAACTACAATTCCATCATCCGCATTCTTCGTTTCTGGAGATTACGTACCTCAATCTGATAACCTGATTCACAGATGGGATTTTGAAGAAGGAAGTGGGACGCAAACGAATGATAGCATTGCAAATGATACTGATTTCACACTGTATGGAATGAACTCCTCAAATTGGAAAAATTGTATTGATGGTAACTGTTTGTGGTTTGACGGAGGCAACGATTATGCCAAGGTCAATGTTGATGATTGGCTGGGTAATTTCACTATCAGTCAGTGGGTTTGGGCAAATACCTCAAGCCAATCTAACTATGCATCTACTTTTGCAATAGACGATAATGCAGGTTCAAATCAATCATTCCAACACATGATTTCTGGCGGAGAATGGAAACTGCATAACAACCAAACTAGATCATTTGGAGACGTAATTCCCCAAAAATGGAGTCTGCTAGTAACAGTGTTTGAAGCAGGTGAAACTAGGCAATATATGGATGGGGTACTAGTTAACTCAAACTTCTATCCTAACGGTTCTGTCAACAATTTTGACTTATACAAAATTGGAGTAAATAGGGCAGGAAATTCTCACTTTGAAGGAATGATTGACAATCTAATGATTTGGGATACTGCGCTCACAAATAGTTCAATCACAGTTCTGAACAGAAACATAATCGATAACTGCACAGCCTATTCTGGAAATGGACAAGATGTCGCATACCTAGAAACAANGCATGANATTCCAANCAATTTCACGAACCATGTTTGGGTAGTATACACCCATGGNAAGAGGATAGGAGATGTATTCGGAGAATATGATATCCAGGTTACTTCATTTGACTCTAACGGAGTTGAACTCACATACAACGAATCCTCCAAACAAGATTACACCGCATCTTGGAATTCGGTTACTATGCGATTTAGACCGCATGAAAATGCGACTTCTCTGAAGATCCGTATATCGCTCGATATTGTTCCTACATCAACCGAGGGTTCTTTATTCGTTGATTCCACTGTGTTACGAATTATTCGGCCGCATATGGATTGGGTTAACGGTTCAATCGTAGAAACCGCAGTTAGCACAGGAGCTCGCTCATTCAATTGGGGTACAACATATGGGCAATCTCTTGTTGCAGATATTCTTGAGGACGGTGCAAGTGGTATCAAAGGCTATGTGTATGAGCCATATCTAACCGCTGTATCTTCTCCTAGCGTGCTTCTTTCATCATACACAAGTGGATTCAATCTTGCTGAGTCATATGCAGCTGCGAACACGATGACTAGTTGGATGGGAGTTGTTGTTGGCGACCCCAAAATGAGTCCATATGCAGACATTGTACACGATATCGAAATCATCGATGTAAGAATCATTGAAAATGTAACTAAGGATCAAAATTTCGAGATTGAAGTAGCTATTCAGAATGTAGGCCCGGGTACAGCGATTGGTAATCTGAAAGTAATCGACAAACTGGGTAGTCTAATTTTAGTTAACCAGAGTTTAGCATTACCAAATGGTTCTGAAAACGGTAGTAGGCAAATTGTCAAATTGCAATTGAATACTTCTCGCGAAGGTTGGAATAATTTAGCAATCCGCTGGGATGCATCCTCAATTTTGAACCCTGAAAGAAACATAGATAACAATGTAATCGAATATACACTATGGGTTAACAGTGCACCTGTTGTTGAAGACATATTTTGTGATTCATCACAATACAGCAGAGGAGATAGGTTCGTTTGTAGTATCGAAGCTAGTGATGATAGTGGAGTCCANACCACAAATATTGCTTGGCGAATAACCAATGGGAATAATAGTACCGAATGGATTTGGAAAGGCACTGGAAGTCAAGATGGGTACTTGTGGTGGACGACTATTGACCTTCCATCAGATGTCGANTTNGGTNTGCTAGACATTATGGCAAATTCGACTGACGCATCCAATATTTCAACCATATCAATCGCNTATGGAATCGCACAAATCACCGATGCACCTGCAGTATGGTTTGGCGTCCACGTTTCAGGAGTTGATGACCCCGAATGGGGTGGTGCTTCAGTNCTGACTTCCTACCCNAATACTGGTATAATGCGAGGACATATTTTGACCCTCAAGGCCTGTGTACTAGATACAGACCATGACCTCTCCACTCAAGCGCCAATAATTTCCTCAACGCGTGGGCAAATCGACGGGCTTACTCATGTCGCTGGAAGCAGTGCAGACCAACATTGCTACATTGCCTCATTCACCCTCCCAACTGAGACTAGTCTGGAATCTTTCAAGATTGAATTGAGAGACCACAACGGCGACTTTATGACTAGAAGAACAATTCAGATTGCAGACCAAGCGCCTGAAGCCGAGATATTGATTGTTGATAGTACAGATTCAGAAGTTGTAAATGTCTTAGGCGGTGGTGATGAATTAATCAAAGTCATAGTTACAGACAGTGATGATGCAATAGATGGAGTGTATGGTGATATAACAATCAGATGGCCAGGACAAGCATCTTATTCACTTCCAGTAGAATTCAGTGACGGTATAGCCCTAATTCCTCTTTCTACATCGGAGAGTATTGAAAATGGTGATCTTCTAATTACTGCGAACATAACTGGTGCAAATGGGGCAAGTAATTCCGCCCAATTCTTCACTCCAATCGTTCTAAGTCCACCTGAAATATTGAGTATCGATCTGTGCCAGGATGGAGAAGAGATTGACCAACTGATGTTCGGCCAAACAGCGGATGCTGTCGTTCGAATTCGTTCTTCCAGACAAGTGATTGATGTAACCGCTAGCCTAGAGCAATTAGGCTGGATTGTTAATGCTCCACTGCAGGCTGCAACTGATTGTGGAAATGACCTCGCAGAACAGGATGCTGCATATCATTTCAGAATACAACTCGACTCTTCATTCGTTCCCGGAGAAGGCTCTCTCGGAATCAGAGTCGTAGATATCGATGAAATTGTGTCAGTTTCTCATCTCAGTTTCGAATTCTTACACTCTCCACCTCAAATCCAAGTTTCACACCCTACAAATGTCTCACATGCATCTCTGCTGGAGATATTACTCGAAATGCAAGATGCTGATGGAATAGACGCTGAATGTGGAATTGACTATCTCCAATATGGAGAAGTAATTTACTCTAAATCGAAATCTGCAGTAATCGATTTAGATGATGTAGGTTTCTGGTCTAGTTCATGGCTACTACCAAGCGAATTGAATGGAAATATTACCGTAGACATNAATTGTGAAGATTGGAGTGGTAACAAAGTGAACTATTCTGCAATGGTGATAATTGATGCACAGGACGAATGTATTGACTGTGAAAAGGTAAAACAGGAATCCGAAGATAGTTCAGNATCACTAGCAGTTCCCCTAGCAATAGGCGTTGTAGTTTTACTATTGCTTGTGTTGTTTGTTACTACTCGCGCGCGCACNCGCGAGGAAGAAACGGTNGAGACATGGGAAAATGAAGAAACTGCGCCTCAACGTGATGAAAGAATACCAGAGGGATGGACCCTGGATGAATTCCTAGCTTGGCTGGATGGACCTATGCCAGAAGAATGGGAAGAAGAGCAGTGGGAGATGTATAGAAGCAGTCTAGAAGATCTTAGATGATTTTACCTAAATCTCATTTGATACATTTTCACAACTCCTACTCGAGACACTTGGACAATAATATTCTAGAAAGGGCATTTTAGGGCCTCAATCTAAACGCTACACTGCTCTAAAGTGGTGTCTGAAAAGGCCCACTGCGGGCAATATGTAGCGCAGTATAGCGGTTTGACGGGGGAAATATTATAACCTTCACAGTATCGTATNCGGCACGAGGTATAACCTATGGGTGAAAAGAAGTACTTCGTTCTCATGAAGAACGGAAAAGACACAAGCCAAGTATTTGCAAGCCGACAACCACGTGGAGCAGCTCTAAAAGCTGCAACCCGCGGACACACAGACATTCGTCTACGTGAGCGTGGAACCAAGAGAGTCCACGTCTTCAAAGGCAGTCAAACAATGGTTGACAAGCCTGCAAATGGCCCAGCGTGGCTTCCTGACAAGATCAAGAAGGCTAACGTAANNAAGCAAGGNATCGAGCACCTTTGATANTAAGGNTGCAATGATGCATTGTTGATACGCCCTCGCGGGACTTTGCCCCTCACAGGAGTTCGCTCCTGTGAGGGGCTTTTTTTATTCAAATCGACATTTATCCTTTGATAATTTACATTCCTTTTTTTATTAGGTTTGACAGGAAGGCATGTGGAATACAAAATCACTTTGCGTGATTTACTGGCATTAGTCTTAGGCTTAGCCTTCATCAATGTCGGAATTGACCACTTCGTAAATCCTGTATGGTATGAGCCGATTGTTCCTTCACTTCTCGGTGATGCTAACTTCTGGGTCTTAGCGAGTGGTGTCTTTGAAGTTCTATTCGGATTGTTGTTTATTATTCCTGCAACAAGAGCTTGGGCTTCTGTTGGAGGTGCGTGGATGCTTGTCTTGTTATACTGGGCGAATTTCAATATGTGGTACAACGAGATTCCCCTAGATGGAAAAACATACGATGACATCTGGCATGTTGTTAGATTAGTGATACAAATTGTTCTGATTATTGGGATTACTTGGATTGGAGAAGTGACTCCATTCAAGGGGAAAGAAAAACTGCATGATTCACTAGATATCTTCCAAGGACGAATAACATCTAGCGGTTTCCAAACAGGAGACAGAGTAGTTGTTGGCGCCTGGAAATCCTCTCCATTCGGCAATTTTACTGACATTATGTGGGCTAGGCCTGATGGAACTCGAATATTGATTGCTCCAAATCAAGAAATTGCTGACTATGTTACTGACATGTATTCGTTTGACGATGTTTTGCTGGAAGAAATAAATGTCAAAGAAGAAGGGCGTAATCTCAGTGTTAAGTGTAAAACAATGGAATTAGAATTTTCCTGGAAAAAAGGATTCGCTATACCATTCAAGCGATCTCTTCTCTTCATAGCGACTGTTGAGTTATTCTTTGCTAGGCTAATATTCTCAACGAGGACTTATGGTTTGACACGCAATAATCGTAGAGAATGGTATGCCATCGATAGGGTATCCAATCTATCGCATGCTAGCGCAAACATTTGCGGTGAAGACATGGGTAATATGGCTTCAATGAGTAAGCCTTGCAAATTTGGATTTAGTGAAGCACCAAAAAAACCTGCATCCTGTGAAGTAAGGACGCATATATTGTGATATTTGGCATGCAAATTAATTGATTTACAAGGTATTATAGACTCAGTAAAAATCGGCGAAGCATGAATTTAGCACCATCGGAATATGACTTTGGAGACTCGACGAATTACTCATTCGCTGAAAGCGTTACTTGCGCTGATGATGAAACAAGAAAAATGTTTATTGAAGCATTTGGACACATGCTAAACTACAATCACGAGCAAGCGATTGCATGTTTCACGAAGTGTACAGAACTAGACCCAAATTGCGCTATGGCATGGTGGGGAATTGCATACTGTGTATCCTCAAACTACAACTGGGCACCTGGACTTGGTTCCGGGCATGATGCAATCCAGCAGGCAATATCAGTAATGGACCACTGTACCGAGATGGAAAAAGACCTGATCACAGCACTATCAACTCGCCACTCCGCAGAAGCAAGAGACGCTGCTGACCCGTCTGTACTGAACATGGGTAACAGTCCTGAACTAAACGTAGCATTCGCTGAAGCAATGGCTCCTCTCTATGAGAAGTACAGCGGAAATCTAGATGTCACAGCAATTTATGTT
This sequence comes from Methanobacteriota archaeon, assembly GCA_002709705.1. Classification (GTDB taxonomy): domain Archaea; phylum Thermoplasmatota; class Poseidoniia; order Poseidoniales; family Poseidoniaceae; genus MGIIa-K1. The sequence continues at coordinate 40,638 of PAQE01000005.1, forward strand.
GAGGCTTTGATGAACCTCAAGGCTTGGCAACTGTGGGACAAGAACACCGCAACAGGAGAAATTACTCCAGCTGATGATAACACACTATTGCTAGTTCAAATTATGGAAGATGCATTCGCAAGCAGTGATGAAGCAAAGGTTCACCCTGCTTTGTGTCACTTGTACTGCCACGCACTAGAACTGTCGCCTTTCCCAGAGAAAGCACTACCTGCAGCAGATGTTCTAAGAACACGAATGCCAGGATTGGGCCACCTAGTTCACATGCCTTCTCACATTGATGCATGGGTTGGACAATGGAAAGAGGCAATCGATTGTAACATCGCTGCGGTTGAAGCTGATGACAGATATGTGGAACTGACCGGTAACGAATCACAATTCTACAAGTTCTACCGAATGCACAACCACCACTTCGTAGTATGGTGTGCAATGTTCGATGGGCAATATGAGACTGCACTGAAGTATGCAAGAAAGGCCGTGGACACTCTACCTGCTGGTGATGAAAACCACGGAGTTCAATTCATGCTCGCTGGAATCATTCCAATGGGTGCAATCTTCCTAGAGTCATATGTGACCATGCCATGGCATGTAATGATCAGATTCGGAAAGTGGGATGAGATTCTAGCAGAACCAATGTACACTGACAAAGATATTTTCCCTGCAACAATCGCAACACAGCACTACGCTAGAGGAGTCGCGTATGCATCCAAGGGCATGGTTCCTGAAGCGGAAGCAGAACAGGCTCTGTTCAAGGAAGCATTGCAAAACCCTGCACTTGCTGGCAGAATGATGCATAACAATTTCATGTATCAAGACCCAGCCGAAGGGCCTTCTATTCTGAATGTAAATGCTGCAATCCTAGAGGCAGAAATCGAATACAGAAGACAATTCCTCGCAAAGGCAAACGGTGAAGCACATGACTTCACTGCAGCATTCGATGAGTTGCGACGTGGAGTAGATCTCTCACTAAACCTAGCATACAACGAGCCTTGGGGGCAAATGCAACCAGTTCGCCACATCCTAGGTGCGCTACTACTAGAGCAAGGACATGTTGAGGAAGCAGAGGAAGTATACCGTGCAGACATCAAGTTGTGGAAAGACAACATGTGGGGACTACTGGGCCTGAAGCTATGTCTAGAAGCAAGAGGAGATACTTCTGGAGAACTTGAAAAGGTCACTGCATTATTCAACGAGAGAAGTTCTAGAGCAGATATTGTTCCAGCGAAGACTTGTTTCTGTGCACAGGATGCTCTTGCGAAGAGTTGCTGTGACTGAACATCAGGCAGTCAGTCATACCCATTCACATGGGTAGGCTATCGAAGGACGGACTGAAAGCCCTTTGAAATTCAATATCTGTTTCAATGGGTATTTGGATAAGCCCTTCCGAACCATCGAAAATCGATTATTTCTTTGAGTTGAGTAGTGCTTTTTCTACAGAATGTACTGCACTGACAATTGCTCCAAACCAGAACATGTATGCCGAACCCTGCCAAAAATAAAGCACTCCCAAACTAGGGTCTTCTGCATCGATCATCCAGTATGACATCATCCAGCAAAAGAGTCCGCCTAGCACTAAAAAA
>PAQE01000006.1 GCA_002709705.1 Methanobacteriota archaeon
GCAGCGAACTGACCATGTACCCCTGGCATCCCCCCTAGGTCTGATGTGGCGCGAGATTGTTGAGTTATCCCGTCCGAAAAATGTCGTATTAGCGGCAATTACGGTACCGCTTGGTGCTCATCTTGCTCTCGGTGGTGCTTGGACAACCCAAGCACTCGGCCTCGTGGCCCTTCAGACCACCTCTGCAATCTGCTTTATGGCGGCAGGAAATACGTTTAACGACATATCTGACATTTCTATAGATAAGCAATCTAAGCCAGATAGGCCAATTCCTTCTGAAAGAATTTCAGTTGCATCAGCTACAAAGGTTGCTTATTCATTCACACTCCTCAGTTCACTATTTATGGCTGCAGGTGCATATTACACCGATGAGCCATATCCGCTAATTGCGATATGGACATTTGCGGCCTTGTTGATGTACACCTATGATGCAGGACCGCAGACTAAGAGACTTGGATTGATTGGCAATATCGCCATCTCCTTGATGGTGGGTGCAGTAATCGTTTATGGAGCAGCTGCAGTATCTTTGGCAAATACTGAGATTGTTATCTATGCAGCAATCGTCGCGTTCTTTGCAAATCTAGCGCGTGAGATTATCAAAGACTGTGAAGACATGGAATCTGATGAGGGCAGGAATACTCTGCCTATGAGAATTGGTTTGATGAATGCAAGATCTGTCGCTTATGTTTTCATTTTGGCATCAATGGTAACTCTTGGCCTTGCACATTACATCGGTCCACTAGAATACCATCAAATCGTATTCCACGCTCCTGCAATATTCATTCTGTTTTCATTGAATGGGCCTTTATTTCATGGTGATGACCACATGGCCCAACAAAACGTTAGAGTTGGAATGTTACTAGGATTAATCGCTTTCGCAGTGCAAGTAAGTGTCCTCTGACTTAGAAGCCGACGCCCATCATTTCGCCCATTGCCGACCATGCTCCATGGTCAACAAGATAGGCTAGAAGACTCATTTGGGCCCACATTCGATTTTCTGCTTGGTCGAAGACAATACTGTTCTCATGGTCCATTACAGCATCTGTAACTTCGTCACCTCTGTGAGCTGGTAGGCAGTGCATGAATGCCCAGTTGTCATCAGCATTGGAAATTAGTTCCATGTTAACCTGGAATCCATCGAAGTCAGCCATTTTGTCCTTGAGTCCTTCTTCACCCATTGAGACGAACACATCTGTGTAAATCACATTTGCATCCTTTACAGCCTTTGCAGGATCGTTTCCTCCAACCATTTGTGAACCATTTTCGCTAGCAAAATCTTCAGCACGTGCAACAACATCTTTTGCAGGTTCGTATCCTTTTGGATATGCGTAGTGGAAGTCGATTCCCAACATAGCACATGCTAACATTAAATCATGGAGTACATTGTTTCCGTCCCCTACCCAAGATACCTTCAGGCCATCTCTTTCAGGGAAATGCTCCAATACAGTCATCAAATCAGCTGCCGCTTGGCAGGGGTGGTGCTTGTCTGAGAGTGCATTGAGGACAGGGACGCTGGAATTTGCAGCAAGTTCGGCAACATCTGCGTGCCCAAAGCATCGGTAAGTTATGGCTCCAAGGAATCGAGAAAGTACGTTTGCTGTATCTGCAACTGTTTCTGATTTGCCGAGTTGAATATCGTTCTTCAGTAAAGTGAGTGGGTATCCGCCAAGGCGATTTATTCCCACTTCAAATGAAACCCTAGTTCTAGTACTCGGTTTCTCGTAAATGCTTCCTACCGCCATGTCAGCAAGGGGAAAGAAGTTGAGAGCAATTTCATCTCCCGATTTCCACATTTTCTTGAATTCAATAGCCCAAGTTAGTATGTCTTCAAAGTCTTCTGCGACGTCATCGATAGCCAATAAGTGTTCAGCCATACCACTCGCCCTTAGTGGACGGTTGAAAGTTACATCGGTCGAGATTAGTTCCTTTCGTGCTCAATGTCGGCAGCGAATCCATCTCTAGCATCACTCATTCCGCCGAATAGTGCTTGTGCAAATGTAAGGACATCAGCCATACCGTCTTCGGTTTCACTTGACAGCGGTGTTAATCCAGGAGTTTGTGAGAATTGTTGCATCATTCTAAGTTGATTAATTGCGAACTCTGTCCTCTGTCCTCCAGCCTCGTCGTACAGGGCCATTTCTAGGATTTCCAATCTTTCAGACCATTCCAAAATTTTCTCTAAATCTTCTTCTTCGAGTAAGTCTGATTTTGACAGGAAGTTCTTGGTTGGTAAACCCAGCCTAAATTCTACAATACTAGACAGTAGCATTTGAGATACAAAACCAGATGGGCTTCTAGATAACATTGGGTCGAATAGGTAGATGATAGCTGCTTGATCTTGTCCCAAAACCTCAATCAAATGAGAAGAAGCTTCTCTAAAAGCAAACAACTCAACTTGTCCGGGTGTATCGACAATAATCAGTTCTCCAGATAGAGCATGTAGTTCATCTGCCACGTCTAGAGCTTGTGCTGCAACCAAATCAGCAGCCAAAATTTGGGCGCCATTTGGACCCAAATCATATTCATTCATGACCTCGGTCAAGGATATGATGTCACGCACATCAAATTCGGCATCATAGTGAACTCTTTCTGCTCCAGGGTCAAGATTAACAGCAATTGCTTCAGTTTCGATGAATCTGCTCCAACGCTGAAATGACGTGACTAAAGATGACTTACCTGCGCCGGCAGTTCCTACGACGAAGATTACAGGGGGCGATGAGCTGTCTAGACCAACCATGATTTGCGGGCATAACTACCCCTCATCAAACTACCGTTTTTTTTACACAACCAGTAGTCTTTGATTGAGAAAGTTCGCACAATGGTTATACGCTGTGCATTGATGGAAGGATGCCGTCCTACGGCAATTTGGAGGCCTAAATATGACAGAAGAAGAGACAAACCAACCACCACTGCCACCGGGAATGCCACCTGCTCCGCCTGCTCCGCCGGGTATGCCACCTGCCCCACCTGCTCCGCCAGGNATGCCNCCNGCTCCACCNGNNATGCCNCCNGCNCCNCCNGNAATNCCNCCNGCTCCACCGGNNATGCCTCCAGCNCCNCCNGNAATGCCNCCNGCTCCACCAGAGATGCCTCCAGCACCTCCTGAAATGCCGCCAGCTCCAGCCGATTTACTCGCTCCTGTTGGTGATGATTCAGCCGATATTTCCGCTGCCGATGCCTTATTGGCACCACCAGCACCAACTGATGACCCGTTACTAGCTCCTCCTGCCGAAGTTGCAGTAGAGGAATCTGACATTCCAGTTATCGACCCATTAGCGCCAGTTACTCCAGTCGACGAAGACTTCGTAGCAGCAGGTGCTAAGATTCGCAAATCATCCGATGTTGATGATGTTCCTGGAGATAAACTCGAAGGTTCACTTCATGAAGTTGAAACCTCAAAGTTGACTGCTGATGGAGAAATAATCAAGCAAGATGTCAAGGGTGTTTTGAAGGTTAGAAATCCTTCGGAATCCGATAGAATCTACGACATNGATGTCATGCTAAACAACACTGTGAACACAGACTTAGCGGGCGATCACGTACAAGTTGATGAACTTGAGTCACGCAAGGAATTCTCCACCAAATACAAAGTCAAGAATAGTNGAATGCTTGTTCTGAAAGAGAGATTAGATACAAACCCTGATCGAGAACAAGAGCGTTCACTATCTGTGTCCAAGGGCGGAGATGGTGGGCCATTGATGATGGAACTTGAAGTAGAGAACGTGTCCGGTGTTTCATTGAATGATATCGTCGTCACAAGAGAAGTTCCTTCACAATTGAACATTATTGCAACAGGGGGAGCCACTATTGAAGATGGTACTCTAACTTGGGATGTAGGACATTTGGCAGCAGGTGCTTCCGCTACACTAAGCCTTTCAGGTACCATTCATGTAAGTGGAATCAAGCCAATTAATGCAGGTGTAGCCCGAGCAACCTACAAGGCAGATGCAACACTTTCCACCCTATCGTTCAGAGAACTCGATGCATTCTGCCGTGGATTTGCATACATCAACTCCGTAGAATCTGAGAGACCTGATAACTGGGAATGTAAGACAATATTCGAGAACCGTTCTTCATTCGCTGTTGATCTGGTTAAATTGCAAGTTAGTATGAAGGGAAGCGATGATTTNCTCCTAGATATCAGCGATGTTCGAGAAGATGTACTTCCTGATTCCAGGTGGGAATCAGACATTGTGACAGTAGAAAGCAATGGTAAACCTGATTTCACATGGGATCTAGGTTACACAGTACTACCAAGAGCTTCTCACAGTGCTGAAGGAAGTCTAGAATTGGAAGCTTCTACCTTCGAAGTTCTAGATGCGAGTGTTTCCAAGAAGTATAGTAAGACAGTATTGCCATCTTATCGCCGACATGATGTTTCGGCNNCTGTAACTATCAAGAACGAAGGTTCATCTCCAATTAANTTAATTCGATTGACTGATGATATTCCAGGATTATTCGATGCCCCTGCAGCAGAAGATATCGCTGTCAAGATCGGTAACAGCAACATGTCAGAAGAACAATTCAAGGCAGAAGTTGCTCATGGAATTTCAATTGAAAAGGAGATGCGAAGTCCAGATGGTGAAGGATTCACACTGTCCATGACTATTGGTACAAAAGAGCCAATTGGTCTTGGACCGGGCAAGAGTNTGACCATTACATACCCATTGGTTGCTCCTGATCCAAGCCCTGGTAACGAAGCAGTTGCAGGACCTGTTCGCTGTGAATTCAGTGCTGAAAGATTCGGTCCTGTTTGNACNAGAGATGTTGAGGAAGTACCTGTACTAAGAGTCAGGCACCACCGCAGGAACTTCTCTGCAGGTAAGTCCGTTATGCCAATGGGCGGTAAGGGACGGTATGAAGTATTGATTATNTTCGAAAACAACGGTGATACCGCATTGCAAGATGTTTGCATCAACGACATACTTCCTTCAAACTTTGAATTGAAGGATTGGACTGTTCGCGGCGAAGGAAGAAAGGAAAGAGATGATGTATCGCTCGAGACTACAGATGCAGAAAACGGTTCCCAGAATGTTTGGTCTATTCCAGTCGTTGAGAAGGGAGAGAGGCTAGAAGTTTCATTCGAAATTAAGGGTGAAGGCGAAGTCGATGCTGANGTNTTNAACCAATTCCACGGTGTAACTTTCGGAGATGAAGTTGAGGATGACTCAGATGAAACCTCAGAATCAACCGNTGATGCTGATTCCTCTGACGATGGTGATGAGCCAGGTGCAGGATTNAAGTGGNGAGANGATGTACTATTGCGAGTAATGGCTGCAAACGGAATCGATGAATCACACAGAGACGATTTCGTCCGCCATGCAGTAAAGTTCGATGACGATGACAATCAATATCTGAAGAAGGCTGAGATCGAGGCTGCTGCAGCCGCTTGGGGTACTGATGAATNAGATTCAGAAGATGAAGNAGAATCTAGCGAGGAAGAAAGTGTTGAGGAAACTCCTGNNGAATCAGAGGATGTCGAAGAATCTCCTGAGGCAGAAGCTGAAGTTTCTGAAGAGGTAGAAGTTGATGAAACTGCAGAAGAAACTGCAGACGAGNCTGCTGAAGAAGAATCCACCGCAGATGAGGATTCAGAATCTAAGGCATGTCCAATCTGTCCAGAAATGAGTCCAAATTCAGCGATNACTTGTGCTGCTTGTGGATTCGCATTCATTTAGAGCGGATATTCCCAGCGTGGCCAAGGATGGTCACGAGTGTCGTCAGATACGATTACTATGACAATTCTAGGGAAAGTGCGAAGCATTTCCTCTAAGTTGGGAACAGCAGGAGGAATAACTCCGACTCTCATATCAACAGCAAGCCAAGCATCTGGATATTGACGAAGCCACGCATCTACTTCTGACAAGATACCTTCAGGTGGAACTCCAGGTCGAACACTGGCCAAAAAATCCCAGTCCCCGGGAATCGCTCTGTCTGAATCTGAAAAAAGGAATATACGATTCACAGATGACATCTTTGAAGTGTATTTCAAAGCATTAGCTTCACTGACTACACAAGGAGAGCCACGCATAGGCATTGGCTGGGAATGTTGCCATGTCTTCGCATCGTCGTCCATGAACNCCGAGTATACCTCATATGTTTGAGGTCTTCGCAAAATTGTCCAAAAGTGTGACAACGTTCAAGCGATGGGATATGCCCCGTAGGGGCATGAGCGGACAATCTGCACCTCCACCAACTCCTCCCGGCGGTTCAATGATGTTCATGCTTCTATTCATGATTGTAATGACCTTCATGCTGATGTCTGAAGGAATCCGTACTAGTATGGGAAATTACGCTGATCCATTTTTGACAGGATGGCTTCCTGACGAGAAATGGTTTGTAATAACGGTCTTAATCNTAGGTTCAATTTCTATGTTCATTAATACCGCATTGAGAAATGTATTCATGGACCCAATAGCGCAAGCTCACATNGGTCACAGACAAGGCCAAGTTCGTAAGATGATGAACGAAGCACGAATCGGTCGAGATCCAATTCTTATGGAAAAGGCGCAGACTTTGCAACAGCATATGATGCCTGAACAAATGAGCGTCCAGATGGGTGCTATGAAACCAATGATGTTTACCATGATATTCATTATCGCAATTTTCTCATGGATGGGAAATACAGTAAACGATTTCAGAGTTAGTTATGTTTCACTCCCATGGTCCCCTGAATGGGGTCTTGAAACTGGAAAATTCTTGTTTTTCCCTGCTTGGATAGCAGTGTACATTTGCATGTCTGCGCCATTTGGTAGAGTAGTTGACCGCCACATCAAGTTAATTCGTTACAAGTCACATCCAATTGTTGCTGAAGGACAACGCCTCAAAGAACCGCTATTGCATTTGGTTAGCGCACCTAAGAGTTCTAGAAATTCCCAAGCAAGTTCACGCAGGCGTAGGAGCGAACAAAGGCGAAGTGGGCCCAAGAAGAAGAACAATCAGACGAAATCTGCAGAAAGCAGTACCGTTACAGTAAATGCGAAGGAATGTCCAGAATGTGGAAGCACAATGGTAGAAAGAGATGGTCCAAGCACTAATGTTTGCAAAATATGTCGTCATGAGTGGCGGTGAAATTTTGCCTAGAATCACAATCTCCGGACATCCTGGAAGCGGCACCAGCACACTTGTTGATGGTATTTGTGAAGCCAAAGGCTGGAGTTCGCTGAATGGTGGTCAAATCTTTCGTGATGAGGCTAAAAATCGGGGGATGAGTCTTGCAGAATTTGGAGATTTGTGCGCAAGTGATTTTTCTGTAGACAGGTCACTAGATGAAATATTAAAATCCAACATGCTAAAACCCGATGGCCCTGATGTTATNGAAAGTCGTTTGAGTGGTTGGTGGGCGCATTTGTTGGAACTAGATTGTATCAGAATTTGGCTTGATGTGAGTGAAGAGGTTCGAGCTCAAAGNGTAGTAAACAGAGAAGGAATCTCCCTTGAGGAGGCAATATTGGGCAATCGTCGAAGAAGCGATATTGATTTGGCGCGTTATCAAGAAATGTATGGCCTGAATCCAGAAGACAGTACTCCATACACGCACGTTGTTGATGCTTCAAATTTGGATTCAGCAGGTGTTCTNGATGCAGTTTTGCAAATTTTGGAGGGTTATGAATGATTATTTTGGATAAGGATGCTGTAACATCTGATAAGCATGGGTGCAGTCCACAGGATAGAAACATTGAGCAATTGCTTGAATCCTGTTTTATCTTGCTAGACAAGTCTCCAGGCCCTTCTTCGCACCAAATAAGTGCGTGGGCTAGAGACATGATGGGGCTTGAAAAATTGGGTCATGGTGGCACTCTTGATCCATTCGCATCAGGTTTACTTCCACTGCTTTCTGGAAAGGCTATGCGCCTGACTGGAAGGATACTTACTCATGACAAGTCATATTTGGCCGTTCTAAAATTTTCAAAGGAAGTAGATAGGGAGTTACTGGAGGAAAATATGGCCATGCTGAGAGGCAAAGTGTACAATGTACCTCCTGAAATATCCGCAGTAAGAGTTCAAGTTCGAACACGCAAGATTTCACGTTTCGAGATCCTAGATTTTGATGGAACATCTGCATTGACTCATATTGAATGTGAAGCAGGAACATATGTTCGAACAATGGCACGAGACCTAGGATTGTTGATGGACACAGCAGTTGAATTGAAGGAACTTCGCAGACCAACCTCTGGTGAATTTAGTTTGTCACAATCAATTACTATGCAACAGTTGGCAGATGCATACTGGCTATGGAATGAGAAAGGTGATGATGCTGCAATGATGAGGATTTTGCATCCTATTGAAGATATGCTATCTGAAGTTCCTAGAATTGTTGTAAAGGATGGTGCAGCAGCAGCATTGTCTCATGGCGCACCACTATTAAGGCCAGGAGTAGTAAGTATCCCTGAAGATTTAGGAGTCGGAAGTGAAGTCCTTNTAGTCACAATCAAGGGGGAGGCTGTAGCGCTAGCTAAACTAGTACAGCCTAGCAAAGTAATTCCTGACATGACTCAGGGTGAAGTTGCGAAGCCCAACTGCGTCTTGATGAAAGAGGACACTTATCCTCGCAGTTGGAAAAAATGATCACGCTTCGACGTATTCCTCATAGACCCATTCATCGGTCTCAATTCTAATTTTCAATTCACTCATGTGTTCCACACTCGACTTCGTCACCAATGGTGAAGAGCCCCCACAGCCCATGCGAAGTANCCNATTCTGAATACTTCNGCATATGAATGTTAACCCACATTTTGCGGTTATCCGTCAAACAGGGTGCTTTTTGCAACCTCATTCGAGTTTCTTTATTTTTGGAGGCGCAAGGAATCCAAATAATGCTATAATCATCAGCAAAATTACTCCNGCAATGATGTAAATTGTATTTTGTCCAATCTCAAAAGAATCTTCTTCTTCTGTACTTGCAATATCTTGTAATTCTTCTCCAATTGCTATGGTTCTTGATTCGACATTATTGGTTTCATCAACTTCGTCGACATTAGTTCCACGGTCAACCTCGGCTTCGATAATTATGCTATCATCTCCATACGGCGCCTGCATGTCACAGATCACTGAACCCATTTGCCCTGGAGAAAGCATCTGTATTGTACCAGTTCCAAATGACTGTCCGTCTGCTGAACACCTTACACCAATCATAGTAGCAGTTACTTGGCCGGAATTGCGTACGAATACTTTGACTTCAAAAATATCCCCNGATCTAATGTCGTCTTCGATTCTTATTTCTTCAATAAACAATTCAGCCAACGCTCGAACNTCNAGGTCAAGAATTCTTTCAACACAACTGCTTTCGTCGCAAGCTGTAACTAAAATCGATGTGAAACCAGGTGTAGGTGCATCCACTATTATTTCTCTAGTTGTCATGTCAACTTCAGCCCAAGACCGGTTAGTAGTTACGACGAGGTCTTGGCTAAATGTGTCCCTGTCACTCAACTCGAATGAGATTCTGTGTGCGTATCCGTGTTCAACTGGCACAACCGATGGGAATTCTTCCAGCACAGGCTCATCATCGACNGTTGCTACATTAATCGTTGAAACTTCACTCCAATAATTTCCAGCCGAATCAGTTACTTTAACTGTAATTTGTGCNACTCCTGATGCTTCAGGAATTAATTTGATTCTGACTTGTCCTTCAGTCAAATCAACCTCAACAACATCTGGATTTGAGTTTAGGAATGTCACTGCTAAGTTCTCAACCATGGTTCTGTCATCAGAGCACCTAGACAATAGTGGCAGAATCAATCCTCCACCATCTTCTTGTAAGTCATGTGAGCCAATAAGCGAGCAAACTGGGTCTTCATCATATTCAATTGAGTAAGCTCCAATCACTTCTATACTGTTGATTCTCAGTNTAATTGTAGATGGGGAGCCGTCGTTACCCCAATTGTACCATGCTTTGATTTTGACTTCTAATTCGCTATCAGAAGAATCAAGCACATGTCCTATTGGAATTTGTAAATCAAATGAGCCAATTGTTGCCCCGTCATTGTTTGCCACAGTTTGTCCATTAACTACAACAGTCCATCTTGTAGCATTCGCAACCATTGCGCTAGCGTCGCCTGTAATGCTCCCCTGTAATTTCAATTTNGGATCGTTTATGTCCACCCAGGCTTTTGTTAGNCAGGTGTCGGTAATTGTGAATCNAAGTTGTAAGTCTCCGGAAACAACTGGAATAGTTGCNTCATTAATCTGTACCCATGCTCCCTGATTATCCAAATATTCGAGGTCCACAGTTCCATTGTCATCGCTGTGGTCGAAATGAATTCTACCCCATGACTGACCTGCAGGTTTCTCAATCAAATCAGAGGTCCAAGTACCTCCGTCTGAATCTAATCCACACGGTGCGNTAGAAACTGAGTTTAAAGTTCCTGAAGTCAAATCCAAATCCATTATTGGCCAATCAGTAAATTGATTTATAGAACTAGCGACCACTCTCTCCGCCCCATACCATGGAGTCCTCATAGTCAGTTTCAGTCCAACAGCATCAACTTGTAATTGTGAATCATCAGTTCCTCCATTCGAAACATAATCCAGCGTAACTTCGATGTTAGCTAACTCGTCCCATGTCCAGTTATCATCATCTGTAATTTCGATACTCCATCCATTTGTCATGTAGTATAATCCACCTTGGGTATTGCTCCAAGTTTTCACTAAATCATGCACTCCGCTATTGATTACAGAGAATCGAGTCTTGTCCTGCTGTAGTGCATCTGGTATGTCGAAGTGTACAACCAATTCTACTTTTTCAATCGTGTTGCCATTCAAAGATGATACATCAAATCCACCCACTGTTATGTCTGGTCCAGTAGAAAAGTGGTATGCGCCATCAGGTGCGCCAATTGACGCATTGGAGTTTGTAGGTGTTGAAGTTGCCCAAACGGTTTGGTGATCTAAATGCTCAGGCAAAGAAATCCCTAGTGTCATGTGTCCATCTGCAACCATTCCCATCACATATTGTCCATCCTCTGCTTTATTTTCTTCAGTAAAAGCTAGGTGTTTTTTGAAATCCCATTGTGCTGAATCTTGCATGTCTCCTTGTGGAAACATATCGACGGTGCTGGTAGAATGAACACTCCTTGCTTCAGCCATACTTGCAGGCATAAGTAAAATCATCAAAACGAGCACCGTNACGCGTCGCATAGATGATGCTCTATCGTGATATATCTTGAATGGAACGGTGTGAGGAGTCAAGAATTATGACGGAATGAGATAAATACGGCTTGTCGGTGGAGCGAAATAACCGATGGCTGTGATGGTGTAGCGGTTAGCACGGTAGGTTGTGGTCCTGCCAGCCCGGGTTCAATTCCCGGTCACGGCCCCATTTTTGACGCTTGATTTTAGATAATGAAATCGCTATATTCTGAAGTTTCATACGCCGAAACTTCATAACTGCGTCAGAGTCCCTGCTGTTCGGATGGGATGCATATGTCACAGCGACAGCAAGTGGACTTAACTAGAAACTTCCTTGTTTCATTAATGGAAGAACAGCTTGAAATTCAACAGCATGTTATGGTAGATGTTACNAATAAACCNATTGTACACAATGGTGACACTCTTCGACATATGGCCTCAAGAATAGTTGAAGAGGCTACAACAGTCTCACCTCGCGGACTTGCAGAGGATGTGCTAGCCAGAGCAGGAATTGATAATCATCTACCTGCCGAACCACAAATAGAATCTGGACATCTCAAACATGTTGGTAAGAGAGCAAGAAAAATCTCTAGAAAGGTTCGCAAAACAAAAACACGTCGCGCAGTTCGCAGAGCAAAAANNAGGCCTGCAGTAGGTCATGAAAATCGTCCTAGAAAGCGAGCTCGAAAAATTACGCTTTGAAACCGAACACAAAAAAGCGAATTCATCTCCCCATGAAATCGGGGATTACTTTGGATATAGCCAATCCTAGCGACGAGCACCAAATGCTACGTGAAATGGTTCGTGATTTTGTTTCTGAATTCGTCGAGCCACAAGCGCTTGAATATGATCGAGATGAAAAGTTCAATCTCGAATTATTGAAGTCCCTAGGTGAGATGGGACTGTTAGGTATAACTGCTGGTGAAGAATACGGTGGAGCAGGATTAGATGCTGTTGCTACTGTCATTGTGCATGAAGAATTATCAGCGAGCGATCCNGGGTTTGCGCTTGCTTACTTAGCTCACTCCATGCTCTTTGTAAATAATTTAGAGTTCAATGGAAACGATTCACAACGCTCAAGGATTCTGCCAAAAGTCTGCTCAGGAGAGTGGATTGGTGCAATGGCAATGAGTGAGCCAGATGTAGGAACAGACGTCATGGGTCTTTCCACAACAGCCGTGCAAAGAGATGATGGATCTTGGGTCTTGAATGGTCGAAAAATGTGGATTACGAACGGCTGCCTTGATGATGAAGGTACTCCAGCTGATGTTGTTTGGGTATACGCAAAGACAGGAACTAATGACAAGGGCCGAACTGAAATTTCCACATTCCTTGTTGAAAATGGTATGCCAGGTTACAGTGTTGGACAGAAAATAATGGACAAAACCGGTATGCGTGCATCAAACACCGCAGAACTAGTGTTTGAGGATTGTATTGTTCCAGCAGACAATTTAGTTGGTGAAGTAGGAGACTCAATGATTCATATGATGAGGAATCTTGAGATTGAGCGCCTAACTCTAGCGGCTATGTCCCTAGGNATAGCAAGACGCTCGCTAGATGAGATGAACAGGTATGCTACCGATAGAGAAGCATTCGGTCGACAGATTCGTGATTTTGGACAAATGCAACGCTATATCGCCGAATCATGGGCTAAGTATCGTGCTATGCGTGCTTACATCTATGATACAGCGAACAACATGGGTCTAGGTAAGGCAGGTCAAAGATTAGATAGTGACGGAGTCAAACTATTTGCAACAACTGCAGCGAAAGAGATTGCAGATGCCGCAATTCAAGTCATGGGCGGATATGGATATGTAGCTGAATATGTTGTTGAGAGGCTNTGGAGAGATTCTAAACTTCTTGAAATAGGTGGCGGTACGATCGAATCTCATCAAAAGAATATCACTCGAGACTTGGCTAAATCTCCAGAAGTCATCAATGATTGAGATTTATTACTAGTACTTATGAGATATAATGAGTACCGGCTGGTATGCACAGAAGGACTGTAGTGTCATTACTCTTAGTTTCTCTACTTGTGCTAATGGCTTTCCCGATGGCACAATCATTTACTGATTATCCATCGCTAAATGAGTCATCGAATGAGATTTTTAGCAGTTTAGAAAATGATACCGGAGAAGTTTTTGTTGTTACAGTTGATGGCACAAATTTGCGTTTCTCTCCAGACACAATTACACTAACCGAAGGAGATACAGTGCGCTTCCTATGGGAGAATCAACTACTGGCCCATAACGCTGTTGCGGATAATGGATTATTTGATTCTNGAGATCCAGAAAGAAATGTTGACTACAATTACACCTTCAAAATCGGAGATAACGGAACCCACCAATATGTGTGCGAACCGCATGAAATTGTAGGAATGGTCGGAACGATAATCGTAGAACCGCTTCCTATTGTTGTGCCTGATCCCGAGCCAGAGAATNCTTCTGAAGACGATGATGAGGTTCTAGCGGTAGGAACTGGCGAAATTCCTTCCTTGTTGTTCACTCCATGGTTCATTGGAATGTTTGTGTTGGTTGGATTCATTACAATCCGCAGAGATGATTTCCAACTAAGTTTGGTATTGGAGGATGATTCTGATATTGTCGTAGCAGAATTAGCAGAACCTGAAGGTCAGACACTAGTAGATAGTTACCAAGCTAGAGTATTGACACTGTGCGTTCTTTACCTCGCTCAGGGAATCCCCTGGGGTTTCATGACAGTCACTTTCGTAACCTATCTCGCAGCAGAGGGTGTGGCTGCAAAAGATTTGGCTATGTTACTTACTTTGGGCACACTACCATGGTCCATAAAGTTCCTTTGGGGTCCTATCATTGACCGCTATCAATATCGTCCAATGGGGCGAAGAAGGCCNTGGATATTAGTGGCTCAGAGTGGCATTATTTTATCCCTAATTTTATTGACATTTGTTGCGAGTGCGGAAAACGATATTCAAATCATTGCTTTCATGTTCTTGCTTTACAACATATTCACTTCGCTACAAGATGTTAGCACAGATGCATTAGCGATAGATGTTCTCAAGCCTCATGAACTAGAGAAAGTGAATAGTTACATGTTCACCTCCAAAGCGGTTGGAGGAATGGTTGGCGGGGCTGGATTGGGCACCATTATCAGTTACACAGGAATCAAAGGAGCACTTGTACTGCAGATTCCTATACTGATTCTCATAATGATGGTTCCTTTGTATGTTAGGGAACGTCCTGGAGAGAAGCAATTCCCATGGAGTGATGATGAAGTTTCGAAATTTGTTGAATACGAAGATGAAGACCAAAACTTCATAGAAATTATTGGTAAAGTCAAAACGGCATTCTCTTTGAAATCAACTCGATTAGGAATCGTTTTGAGCCTAGTCATTTCGCTTTCATTCTTCTTGGTCCCAGTTTTGCCACTGTTATTCATTAGAGAACTAGGTTGGTCTCAAGAGGATTTTAATGCCACAAAAGGAGGTCTAATTCTAGTTCTCACTATGCTTGCATATATCGTTGGAGGTCATCTAGGTAGGATTATTGGGGGTAAATCCGTAATTATCTATGCCTCCCTTGCTGGTGCGATAATAACTGCGTTCTGGGGACTGACAGAACCTTGGTGGGGCAATAGTATTTTCATGATCTCAATTTGGTCTGTTCGAACATTTGTATTCGCCATGGTCAGCATAAACGTTTTCTCGTTAATGATGCGGATAACATGGAGTGAAGTTGGCGGAACCCAGTTCACTGCATACATGGCAATGATGAATCTGTCAGCAATAATTGGCTATCAACTGACTGCACCGTTAGCTGGAAGATTCGATTATCCGACCCTGTTTTTAATCGCTGCAGTATTGGAAACAGTACTCATATTTGCAGCACTATTCATTGACCCAGAAGAAACTCGACGCGAATTAGGCGATGAATCAGTTAATATTGCCAATGGCATGGATTGATAGAAGATAGTCCTGGTCGGAGTCGAACCGACGTCCCCGGGACCAAAACCCGAGATGATGGACCACTACACTACAGGACTGTGGTAGNCNGCCGTGGAGGATTCACTTCAAGTTAGTTTCGCCTATTACCTCNCGGGCTGAAGCGATAAATTCGCTTAGGTCTAGCCCTTGATTTTCTTCGNATATTCGTGCCATTAAAGCCATGTCAAGTTTGTCNAGNTATTTGACAAACTTCGCCTCTTCAGAGGTTTGTGCCTCGTATTCTTCGTACAAGTCCAACCACTGCGGAGCCAGTTTTTTCATAGCGCGATGTTCATCCTCACTTTTTGATGAAGTATCATCATGCGGGGTAAGGTCGCCAACTTCAACTTCCGGTAAATCATGGACTAGGCACATTTCCAACACACGCATTCTGTCAAGTTCAGGAGGGCAAAGATGCATGGCTAGTACAGACATTCCCCAAGAGTGAGCTGCTACACTCTCAGGAGATTCAACACCTGCTCTAACCCATCCCGTTCTGAGTATACTCTTCAGACCAAGCCATTCTCGCATAGCACGGGTAAATGGNAATCAATTTTGAATCATCTTGTTGAAAATGTAGTTTGAAGCCAATTATCATGAACATGGAACATTTCGGGTTANTTATGAGCATTAAGAAAATGGCAGTTTTGGGAGCAGGACAGATGGGTAATGGAATTACTCAAGTAGCTGCATGCGCAGGAATTGAAGTTGTAATGATTGATATCCAGCAAGATTTCGTGGACAGAGGGGTTGCAACGATTGAGAAATCCTTAGCAAAACTTGTTTCCAAAGAAAGGATGACTCAGGAAGATGCTGATGCAGCACGCGCTAGAATCAGCACTGCGATCGATAGAAATGCTTGCTCTGATGCAGACTTGGTAGTCGAGGCTGTTCCTGAAATTCTAGATTTGAAACTATCAATATTTTCAGAACTTGATGCAATTTGCAAGCCTGACTGTATTCTAGCGACAAATACTTCTTCAATTTCGATTAGTGAAATNGCCGCAGCCACTTCAAGGCCAAGTAAGGTAATTGGAATGCATTTCATGAANCCNGTTCCAATNATGAAACTCGTTGAGGTNATCAATGGAAAGGAAACCTCNGAAGANGTGACNGCAACNGTTCTNTCNGCAGCAGAAAAGATGGGTAAGATTCCTTTGATGTGTAACGATTCTCCGGGATTTGTTTCAAACAGAATTCTTTGTCCAATGATCAATGAGGCCATTCTTACTCTCCAAGAGGGAGTAGCCGAACCAGAAGCAATTGATGGAATCATGAAACTTGGAATGAATCATCCAATAGGACCTCTAGCTTTGTCTGATTTGATTGGTAATGACACAGTATTGCACATTATGAATGTCTTACATGAAGGAATGGGTGATGATAAATACGCACCAGCACCTCTTCTTATAGAAATGGTTGAACAAGGTAAACTAGGCAGAAAATCAGGCCAAGGCTTCTATGATTATTCCTGAACTTGACAATCATTATTGGCTAACAGTTTAGTCCTAGGGCGAGTTGGCTTAATCATGCGAAAGGCAATTCTGATGTCTATTCTGATGTTTGGCGTGATTCTTACTCCATATGCCTCTGCATCGGATGGTGATGGTGATGGAGTCAATGATGACGTTGACGTTTGCCCATTTGCTGCAGGTACAGCGACATCAACCATTGGCCTGGGATGCCCTGATTCGGACGGCGATGGTTTGGCTGATTTTGAGCAAGCCATTACTCACTATTGGGGAGAGGCAATAAGAGAAAACTTGGATTATGGATTCAGCGGTGTTGGTGATGAAATATATGGGCTAGCATGGGCTACAAATGGTTCAATCTTCTACGCAGGAGGCGATAATAACAGGGTTCATTCATTTGATGAACTTGGGAATCATATTACTGGAATGTATAGCATGCCAGGCGATATCTATGACATCGATGTTTCGCCTGATGGTACGATGCTTGTGGTAGTTAGTGCAAATGGTGGCTGTCGAGTTATTGATTCAACCACTGGAGCATTAATCGCAGATTTATGGAATAATTCCACATCTGGTGGAGTCTTTGAGGTTGCATGGTCTAATGATGGTAGCATGATATTTGCTGGTGGACAGGATACCAAGGTAGTCTGGTTCAACACAACAGATTGGTCAGAAATTCGAAATAATTCCATTCTACCTGGATGGATTAGTGGGATTGACACCACACCTGATGACCGAATGTTACTATTCTCCTCCAACAACAATTTGCGAGGGTACTGGACTAGTAACGGGACTATGGCTCTCAATATGACTAACCATACTGAATATATCCGTACCGTGAAAGTTAGTCCAGATGGTAGGTATGTCGCAACAGGCTCGAACGATAATACTGTAAAAATTACAGATATTGTAAATCAAACAGTTTTGGAAACTGTCCAGGCGGGTTCTGATGTATACGATATTGATTTTTCTTCAGATGGAGGTACAATGGTGGTTGCCAGAGGTAGGTCTTCCTCTATGTATGCATACCAAACCGACACATGGTCTTCACTTGGAGATATGGAAGACTTCGGAAGCAATGGTAACAATCGAGGCGTATATTCAGTTGAGTTCCATGAAGATGGAGACAAATTAGCTGTTGGTTGGCGTAGAGGTTATGTTTCACTACACATGGCCGCAGATGCATACATTCGCGTGCATGGTCTTTACTATACATCTCTAATGGAGAACCCTTGGAGGTCAACTTATCCAACAGTTGACGAATCGGTCAGATTTTGGGAATATGATCGAGTAACAACAACCTTAGATGTATGTGATTCAAAGCATTATATTGGTTCAAGTACAAATGGTGTAAGTCCACAATATGCCGATAAAGCCGCAAATTATTCGGAGACAGGGTTGTGGGATTGTAAGTACACGGAAGGACAGATTTTGGAAGTTCCTTATGGTAGAGCAGCAGGCGCCTTGATGGTTAGGTCTGGAGGAAACACAGAGACCTGTGTCCAAACAATCGGAGGACTTTCAATGGGTCAGGTTAGATGGATCATGTCAGGTTCTACCAAGAGTACCTTAACTACTCCAGGAGGAATGCCTGCTCTTAATTGGAATTCAGTGGTTCCTAATGATGATGGCAACGGCATCCCAGAATGGATAGATCTCGACCCTTCCTGCCCAGATACAGAGATTGTTTTATCACACCGCTGGGAAAATAAGACTGATACAACAATTCTACATGAAACCGTACTCTGTGCCAACTGCGCTCAAACAGACTCAATCTATTCATCAAGCTCTTCCAGATATCGTGCAATTGCAGGAGAGTTTAGGTCGGACGTAACTCAAGGTGTTGCGGCTTCTGCAGGTGAAGGTTCCATTGGATTCACTGAAATGGTGTATTCGATCAATAATAACAACGGTGTTTACCTTGTTCCACTGGTTGATAATTTCACTCACGGTGCTGCTGATGCAATTTTAGATGGTGGCGTTGCGATTAATGCTTCTGTAAATGCATCCAGAACTGGAGAGTGGCCACTTCAGACCGACATGAGGGCGTTCGTCTCTGTCGATGAGATTTCCAAAAATTTGAATTTCATGAAGTACTTGTTGACTGATTTAGGGCAATTGAAGTGGGAACAAATGGGATTCACTGGACTTGATGCTTGGGGCCTTTACACCTCTTGGGCTAGACTCGGAGTCAATATGTCATATCTGCTTCCAGATGCCGATTCTGATGGCATATGGGATGGTGATGATTTGTGTCCAGATACCGAAGTGGGATTATCGGTGAATGTGGAAGGTTGTGCAGAGAATCAACTTGACGATGATAATGATGGATACACCAATGACATAGATGACTGTGATGATGAGGCTGGAACCTCTACTTTAGGCAGTATAGGGTGCCCTGATATTGATGGAGACGGTTGGCAAGATTCTGATGACAGTCATCCGAATGATAGTTCAGAATGGAACGATACAGACATGGATGGATTTGGGGATAATTCCGATGATTGCGTTACAGAATATGGTAATTCAACTCAAGATTTGTTGGGTTGTTTAGATTCTGATGGAGATGGTTGGTCTGATTCAGGTGATGACTTCCCTAGTGATCCTCTCGAATGGAAGGATTCTGATTCTGATGGCTATGGTGATAATGTTGACGAATTCCCTCTTGAAGTCACGCAATGGTTAGATTCCGACGGCGATGGATTTGGTGACAATAATACTGGACTCGAAGGAGACGACTGCGTTAATGTAAGTGGTTCTTCACATAAGGATGGATTATTCGGATGTATAGATTCTGACGGCGATGGCTGGGCTGATTCAATCGATGATTTACCAGATAATCCGGAACAACATAGAGATGAGGATGGAGATGGCATTGGAGATTCTGCAGCTTCTGGAAACTACGACCTCTGCGTTGAAACACCATCGGATGAAATTGCGATGGTAGATTCCAATGGTTGTGGGCCATCTGAAAGAGATGTTGATTACGACTCATTTACCGACGACATTGACCAGTGTCCTAACACTCCACTTTTACAATCAACTATGGTCAACACTACACTTTACTTGGATGATGAAAATTCAATTCCAAATCCGTTTGTTGGATGTGCCCCTTCAGAGATTGATGCTGATGGAGATTCAGTAACATCTGACCTTGACTGGGATGATAACAACCCATCTCAGTGGGTGGATACAGATGGCGATGGTTATGGAGACAACTCCGATGCAGAAGGTGGAGACGATTGTCCTACACAGAAGGGCACTTCGATTTATGATCAGGTAGGATGTTTCGACCTAGATGGTGATGGTTGGTCATACGACCATGACTTCAATGACGGCGATGCAACTCAATGGAATGACACAGATGGCGATGGATTTGGTGACAATTGGGATAATCCTGAATGGAATGAATCCAGAATTTATGGTGAATTTGTAGTGGGAGCAACACAACCTGACAGATGTCCAACAGAGTACTCTGCTTTCCTTTATTCGGATACTCAAGGATGTCTATCTAGTTTGGAAGTTGTTGAAGATGATAAGCAAAAATCAAGTCAGGATGGCGAAGAAGAAGATTCTAACTTTGTCCTAATACTAGGAATTGCGGGAGTGGGAGTTGTTCTAATCCTGTTTGGTGCAATTGCTGTTTTGATTCGCAAAAAGCCAAAATCAAGATCCAAGTCTAACAAAGCAGTACATCCAGCATTGGAAAATGCAGATGAACCTGAAGTAGAACCTGAATCATTGGAATCTGCAGAGCAAGTAATGCAGCAAGTTGAATCAGAGATGGTAATCGAACATGTCTCAACTTGGGAGGAATTGCCAGAAGGCGACTGGTTGCCTAATGATGAAAATGGTGTCAATTGGTATCAGGACAAGGATGGTCGTTATTGGTATTCCACTGATGATGGGTTCAGAGTTTGGAAAGATTGAAATTATCAAAGACTGAGTCTTTCTAACCGAGTCATGGAAGATGTATTTTTGGTCACAGGTGCTTCGAAAGGTCTGGGTCGCTCTCTAGCGTTATCAATTGCTAGTTCTGGCGGCATAGTGATTGCTCTAGCCCGAGATAGCCCCGAGTTGAAATCGATTGAAATTGAGTTGAAACAAATCTCTGAAAAATCAATTGCTGTGAGTTGTGACCTTGCAGAATTTTCGCAAATTTCGCAGACTGCGAAATTGATAATTTCTAGTTTTGAACACTTGTCAGGAATTATTCACAATGCTGGTACAATTAACCCGATAGGGAATATGCTTGATATCGAACGCGAAAAATGGGAACGAACAATACAAGTTAATTTGTTAGGTGTTCAAGATCTCACTCGCTCTTTGGATTCTATAATCGGAGGAGAGAAACACACTAGATTGACTACCATTTCAAGTGGTGCAGCACAGCGTTCATTGCACGGTTGGAGTGCTTACTGTGTTTCTAAAGCAGGGCTTGATATGTGGACAAAATGTATGGCTGAAGAAGGAGAAAATGAGAATATTTCTGCATTAGCAATTGCGCCAGGAATAGTGGACACAGCCATGCAGAAAGAAATACGTGATGCCGACGAATCTTCATTCCCATTGTTACAGAATTTCAAAGATTATTACGCAAATGGTGAACTATCTAATCCTGAAGATGTGGCGATTAAACTACTACCATACTGTCTTGGAAAGTTGGGAAATAATGGCGATAGATTAGATGTCCGTAACTTGTAATAGTCATCCATATCAATGGTAACGGTCATAAGCCCCAACCATAGCCTAAGGGATAGGGAGCCATATGCCGGGAACAACTCGTGTGGAAATTAGGACACTTAAGGTCGGTCGATACTGTTGTGTTGATGACAAAGCGTACAAGATTAATTCAATATCAAAATCGAAACCTGGAAAACACGGTTCTGCTAAAGCTAGACTTGAACTAGTTGACATTTTCACTAATCAGAAAATCTCTCACGTTGGAAGCGTAACTGATTCGATTCACGTTCCTTTAATCGAAAAGGGTACTGCAATGGTAACTCACATTGAAGGTGCTGAAGTCCACGCAATGAACATGCGTGACCACTCAATGATGATTCTTCCACTAGAGGAAGAAATGGAAATTGAGGCTGGTAAGGAGATCATGTGGATGGAAGCTTTAGGACTATACAAGATCATCCGTGACCACTGATTTTTCTCCCAGAGGTGAGACAATGGGTGTCAAGAAGTCGGCGTATAGACAACCGGTAACACCGGAAGGTCTCAAAGCGATTGAAAGTGGCACTCTAACATGGTTAGATGACGAGATGTACAACAACCTGAACACTGGTGTTCTTGAACAATATCTCGAAGAAAAGAATCTGGAAGAAGCGTTTGAAGTATCTCACTGGGATACTGGAAAAGTATGGATTGGCATTTTAATCGGTGCTATTTTTTCCGGAGTCACAGCTTATATCGGTTTGAAACTTGGTCTTGCAATTTCGGCAGCTTGGTACATTGCTTATGTTTTGGGTATGGCACTGAAATGGTCGCCTTCTGAAGTTAACATCGCAACTTCTGCGACTACTGGTGCAACACACGCATCAACTGGATTCATCTTTACCTTCCCAGCGATTTTCCTTCTAGCCGCCGATCCCCAATATTGGCTATCTGACGGTCCTCTAATTGTATTGGCTAAAGGAGAAACAATGCGCTTGGCGTTCGTAGGAATTGTAGCATCTATGTTCGCTGGATTCCTTGGTGTCATGTATTTCATTATCTTCAGGCGTGTATGGCTAGTTGAAGATCCCCTCCCGCTTCCTGGTTTCGAGGCTACATTGAAGATGCTAGACATTGCGAGTGATGTCAGCACTGGGGCGGTCGAACACGCTAGAGACTCATTGAAGACAATCGGTGTATGGACTGCAATAACGATGATTGGATTATTCCTAATCGAGTACCCTCTTGTATGGATGGATGGTAAAAGGCAGGCATTGAGCGACTATCTGGCTGAAATATTAACTGGCGATACATTTGGTCTCGCATCATTCTATTCTCATGCTAAGATACATCAGCCTGGAGAAGTTGTCGAAGGAGTTGCAAAAGGTCCTGCTCACTACAATCCAGATACAGTATTCAATCCCTTCATGTACACATATGTCGGAGTTGCGTTAACTCCTTCCATGTTCGCTATTGGTTGGTTCATGAAGACTAGAGTTGCATTCCTGGTTAATCTGGGTACAATCGTGGGGTGGTTCTTTTTGGTTCCTCTTGCAGTTGCAACAAACTTGCCTGTTTACGAAGGACAGATTGGAGCGACTGTTCCTCTGCAAGATCTTCCTGCAGCACTTAACGCAGTCAATCCGACAGATTACCCGAATGCAACAGGTGCAGTTCAGATGTATGCCTTCGCAAAGGCAGTACGATTTATCGCAATTGGAGCGATTGTTGGCGGTGGAATTTTCGGTCTTCTGAAAATGTGGAAAACATTCGCAAACATCTTTGTCGATATTGGAAAAGCGTTCAAGGGTGACAGCGGAAAGGAATACATGGAAGGTAAGGGCTGGTATGAGTGGCCTTTGGCACACATTCCGATCTTCATGCTACTTACATTTGGCTCAATGATTGTAATTTTCTTGCTGGGTGAGTTCCCGCTAATCGCAAGCATTGTGTTCTCTCTGATCTTGTTAATGACCACATTCCTGCTTGGTGCTATTGCTGTCAGAGTTATGGGAGAAACCGGTATTGAGCCTGTTTCTGGAACATCTTTCATTGTTCTATTGATGCTATTTGGCGTGTTCCTAAACTTCACAGACCCATTGGGTCTTACAACGCAGGAAGCCGTGCTATTGGGTCTTGTAGGAACTACAGTATTCGGTTCAGCAATTTCAATGTCTGGAACTGTAATTGGTGATTACAAAAACAGCCTGTACATAGGAAACCGTCCTTATCATATCTCTAAGGGTAACATCATGGGAGTTGTCCCTGGTGCAGTAATCGGTGCTGGTGTTGCAATTTTCCTAGCAAATGAATTAGCTAAAGGAAGAATTGATTTAATCGCTCCACAAGCAAACGCATTCGCTACATTCTCAGTGATTTTCGCTGAGGGTCAAGGTGATCTTACCTTGCTCCTCCTCGGATTCATGCTTGGTGTATTTGTAGAGTGGGCTACAGGTATGGGAACATCTTTCGGTCTGGGAATGTATCTCGATGTGCCTCACACGCTTCCAATGCTAATTGGTGGTGTAGCAAGAGACAAGTGGGAAGAAAAGAAGTTGCAACCTCGTATTGACGCGATAAAGGAAGAAGAAGGTGCCGTTGTTGCTGAAAAGAAGCGTGCTTTGATCTTGCTTGGAACTTTCATGGTTGCTGCAGGTCTGCTAACAGGCGAAGCATTCTTTGGAACTGAGAGCAGTATTCTTTCATTCATTGATTCTCTTTGGTCTCCAGAGTTCTCCTCAAGCCTTGAATGGCATGTTGCTAGACTTGGAGGATTTGTAGCTCTCAATGCACTAATTGGATGGTTGATTTATTGGCTCTTCAAGAGAGCGGGTGTAATTGGCGGTAAAACCCAAGACGCAGAATTGGTCGAGGCGTGATTATGTCACGCACTCCACCACTTGTGTGGGGGTTACTAGTTGCTGGGGTTCTAGGAGTCTCTTCAGCAGGAGCCATACTTTCCAGCCTGGATGATATTCCTCCTTTGATGCGTGCATCTTGGCGTCTCCAAATCACAGTGTTGATGTTGCTACCATTTGCAATTCTACAATACAAGCAAATGGATAATCAGAAGCGTGCAAAGATGAGGGAGAAGAGAACACTACTGATTTTGTTTGGCTCAGGAGTAGCTCTGGCGGCGCATTTTGGAACATGGGTAACATCCCTCGATCACACTTCATTGGCGCACTCACTCTTGTTCGTGACCAGCCATCCAATCATCATCGTGATCGGTACAGCTATCTTAGTTAGAAAACCGCATCGTCTAGAAACTACAGGTGCAATAATCGGTTTGATTGGGGCTGGAATCACATTACTTGATGCAAATGATAGCGGCGAAGTAACTCTGTGGGGAGATTTTCTTGCTTTTGCAGGTGCAATAACAGTAGTCGGTTACATTGTTGCCGGACGAATTCTAAGGGAATGGATGCCTGTTTTTGTTTATGCTGTACCAGTAACATTGCTAGGAGGTATTCTCTTGATTCCTATGTCCATTCTAATGGGTGAAGAGACTGCTGCTTTGGGCTGGATTGAATCTGATTTGCTTGCAGACTTCATCAAACTTGCATTTTTGGCAGGTATAGTCGGACACACAGGACTAAACGCATGTCTGAGGTGGCTAGGACCGTTAACGATATCATTTGCAGTAACTTTGGAGCCGATAATTGGTGCATTCATTGGATGGTTTTTCTATGACGAAAGCGTTCCAGGAAAGTGGACATGGTTCGGAGGTTTGATTCTAATCATTGGAATCATGTTTGTGATAAAGGGAGGCGCTGAACATGGAATGGATACTTCTGACGAATGATGATGGTATAGAGGCAGATAGTCTTCAAAATCTTGTGACTGCGCTTCATGAAAGGGGACATGGCTGCATTGTATTCGCACCGAGTGAAAACAATTCAGCAGTCAGCATGAAAATATCACTCGGAAAACCTCTTTCGGTAACCAAAAAGGATGACTCAAGGTAAAATGTGCATCAATTTTCGATTGGGGGCACTCCATGTGATTGTATTATTGCGGCATTAGATGGTGGATTACAAAAGTTGGTTCCCGGACTAATTCCAAAATTGGTCGTTAGTGGAATCAATCTTGGGCCTAATTTGTCACAAGATGCCTACCACAGTGGAACTATTGCAGCTGCTCGCGAAGCAGGAATGTATGGAATGCCAGCAATTGCATCATCTTGGTCTTCATTTGACCCAGAAGGTATGGAAGTTGCAATAGATGCAACAATCCAATTAATCGAAGCAGCATTGAAGGTTCTACCAGATGAGCCAGCAAATCTCAATCGACCTCATGTCGACGTGAATGCTCCTCATCTAACGTCTTGGCCGAATCAATCAAGCAAAGCTTGGATCGATGATCCAATTGCTGCACTTAGGAACTCTTTTGCAGCAGGAGAGATGTTGCTTAACCTTAA
The DNA here is from genome assembly GCA_002709705.1 of Methanobacteriota archaeon. Taxonomy (GTDB): domain Archaea; phylum Thermoplasmatota; class Poseidoniia; order Poseidoniales; family Poseidoniaceae; genus MGIIa-K1. The sequence goes on from PAQE01000006.1 coordinate 25,643, forward strand.
TGTCCCACGTGGATGGAATGGTGAATTTGCGTCGACTCGTTTGGGAATGCGTTGGTACCGAAGTGCGATCACATTCTCGAATGACACATCCACTTTCCAACTTGGAGCTGCAAGAATAGATGTAGATGAAGTAGATCAAGGAGATGTGGATTTAGATCTAGTTGGTGTTGCGAGCGTCACCTGTATGCCTTCTTGGCCACAAACTCATCCTCTTGAAATGGATATGCAACTGCTCGGTTGGTCGCTAGACAACAGCAAAAAAGGCATGCCAATCTGGCTGATGTGATATTAGTTAATCTGAAATACCTCCATTCCAAGATTAAATCATGGCAGTATTACTTTGCACAGTATGCGACCATACTTTTGATTCTGAAGATAATCTCGAGGAATCAAAATGTCCAAAATGTAGTTCATTAGATTGTGTGTACACTAGTCACATCAATGAA
>PAQE01000007.1 GCA_002709705.1 Methanobacteriota archaeon
AGGCTCGCTGAGGCTTTGAAAAAGGAACTAGGACATACTAGAGGAAGTTGTCCTTTCTCGAAATTCATATGCATGAACTCAGGTTCAGAGTCGATGACTGTTGCCATGAGAATTTGTGACGTTAACTCGAAGATAATGACTGGACCTGGTGGCAAGCATGAAGGTAAGCCTGTCAAACTATTAGCAATTGAAAGAGCATTCCACGGAAGAACTGACAGACCTGCACAAATTTCTCATTCCTGCAAAGGAAAATACGACAAAGTTCTGAAAACATTCGCCGAGAGAGACAATTTAATCCTTGTTCCTTCGAATAACGTTGAGGCTCTTCAGGCAGCCTTTGCAAAGGCCGACGAAGGAGGCTACTTCATCGAGTCGATGTCGATAGAGCCAGTACAAGGTGAAGGAAACCCAGGCCAATGTATTGACAGGGATTTCTACGATGAAGCGAGGAGATTAACAAATGAACACGGTTCTATGCTAATCGTAGATTCAATCCAGGCAGGAATCAGAGGACAAGGCACTCTATCAGTTGTGGACTACGAAGGATTTCAGGATGCGGAAGGGCCGGATCTAGAAACCTGGTCCAAGGCATTGAACGCAGGGCAGTATCCACTATCGGTCTTGGGACTAAACGACAGGGCTGCTGAGTTGTATGTTGTAGGAATATATGGCAACACCATGACAACTAATCCGAGAGCATTGGAGACTGCTGTTGCAGTGCTTGAGAGAATTACTCCTGAGTTGAGACAAAATATTCGCGATAGAGGGCGTGAGTTTGTTGACAAACTGAAGACATTGGCGGAAGAATTACCAGGCACAATAACTCATGTTCAAGGAACTGGATTACTACTGTCGGCAGAACTTGACCCTGAAAAGATGAAAGTTGTTGGATTCGATGATGTCGAAGTTTGGTGCAGAAAGAAAGGCCTTGGAGTAATCCACGGAGGAATTAACGCTCTTAGGTACACTCCTCACTTCAACATTACAAGCGAAGAAATTGACCTAGTAATCGACATCACTCGTGATGCGATCAAGCACTTTAGCCAATAATTACTGACCAGTAATCAAGTGGTGGATAGTCCTGACATGGACTCCAGTAGCACCGGTCTTAACCAGCTTGTTGGTCTTAGCACCCCATGCTGTTCCAGCAATGTCTAGGTGAGCCCAAGGAATCTGTTCATCGGTTCCATCCTTGTTAGGAATGAATTGCTTTAGGAAAGCTGCTGCGGTGTTTGAGCCACCCCAGCGGCCAGCACCAAGATTGCGAACATCTGCAATCTTTGAATCGGTCATTTCCTTCTCGAATGCCTTGAATAATGGCATTGGCCATGCAATTTCTCCACAGTGTTCTCCTGCTTCCTTGATCTTGTTTCTCAAGTCTTCATCGTTAGACCAGAGACCGCTTGCTTCGTGACCAAGTGCAACGACACAAGCTCCAGTTAGAGTTGCCAAATCGATAATGTAAGACGGGTTCAGATGAGTGCCTGTATACCATAGTCCATCGGATAGTACAAGTCGTCCTTCAGCATCAGTGTTCAGAACTTCAACAGTCTTACCTGAGTATGTTTTGATTACATCGCCCGGGCGTTGAGCGTTGGAAGATGGCATGTTTTCTGCCATGCATGTAACTCCGATTACTCTCTCCTTGTGTCCGCTTGCGACTAGTGCTTGCATTACACCAAAAGTTGTTGCAGAGCCGTGCATGTCGTACTTCATTTCGTCCATTGAGGGCGGTGGCTTTAGTGAGATACCGCCAGTGTCGAAAGTGATTCCCTTTCCAACGACACATGGACTTGGACCGGGCATATCTGGGTTGATTTCGAAGATTACCATACATGGCTTTCTTGCTGAACCCATACCTACTCCAACAAGACCTCCCATTCCCATGGAGATTGCTTGTTCGTAGTTGATGATTGTGACCTTTACGTTGTCATGTTCTTTACCAAATGCAATTGCTTGTTCAGCGAATGCCATAGGGTACAGGTCATTTGGTGGAGCATTTCCTAAATCTCTAGCCAGATAAACACCAGATGCTACAGCTAAAGACAAATTTGCAGACTTGTGTAAGTCCTCAATTTTCTCTGCCTCACATGTTACATGAGCGTCTATCTCGGTATCGTCCGAGTCATCATCCTCATCCTTTGACTTGTATTTATCATAGGAATAATCTCTGAGAATCATACCTTCTACGAATGCTCCCATGTCATCGCTTTCCATACCAGAAAACTTGACCGTAATTGTTTTGCCATGAATCTTGGAAAGGCTCGCAGTAACCTTTGCTCCAGCCTCTCTCATGGATTGTAGAGTAGCGTCATCTGGCTTGCCTAATCCGATTAGTAATGCCTTACCACCATCAGTTCCAGCAAGTGTCATTGCTGTTCCAGACTTAGCTTTGAAATCTCCAGCACCCAACACTGTTTCGATCTGATTTTTTAGGCTTCTAGGAACCCCTGCTTCGCTGCCGGATGCCATTGAGTCGCTGTCCTGCCACAGAGGAAGTACGAGTGTTCCGTTTATGTTGTCGTTGGTGTTTACTGATACCTGCATTGGCTCACCTAATCATTCCAGAAGTAATTGGCACTTGAAGATGCGCATCATTCGGCTCATTCAAGGAGTTCTGCTTCCAAAGGTGCCTCATCATCTAAATCGAACGGTTTTTCTTCCCTAGACCACCAAAATGCAAACGCCACTACGAACAGTGGAACTGCTCCGGCTTGTAGCACCCAAACCAATGTTTCAACTGATTGAGATAGGAAACTAGTGGTCGATGGACTAATACTCACGCTCTCATTCACCCATTGTGAAGAATGGACAACTCGCTTTTGGTACGAAAGGCGCCATTCGCCACCTTCGTGATCAAAACCACCGGTTTTCACAGTGGTTTTGCTGGTTGCATTTGCTGTGAAGTTATCAGATTCCCATAGAATCTTGTCACCATCGATGTACTGCAATGTAGCGTTTTGAGTACTTGCACGACCCATGTTGTTAACTGTGAAAGTTACTACTTCATCATCAATACTGAATGATTCAACAACAAGACGTGCTCTCCAATACCAGATATTACTGATCAGGTATCGCATTACATCCAACTCTTCATCAAGTCTTTCATTGACATCTTCGAATGTTCCTGGCAGGAATTGATCATCATCTGTTTCAAATGTGAATGTAGGGAAGCCCATTACTCCATACCCGTAATCTCTGCTGGTTCCACAATTTGGGTACAGACCTTGGTTAGCGTTTTGGACTGGTATATCAGAAATTCCTGCATTCACTTCTTCCCTTATTCCATGAAACAATTCCCAATCAGGAGGCTGTTGAGGCCATTTGCCCCATGGATACAGCATAATCCAAACCCCTGTGTGCATAGTTACGTACAGATCTGCATCCGGAACTACATTATTCATGTAATTTGCATTCGCACGAGTTTCTGGCTCACTAAATGGTCCACTTCCGGGAGCAAATGGATCGCTAGGAGAGCAATCATCCCAAAAATGGTCATAATTCCTGTTCAAATCGATTCCTGTGGGGACTGGTTCGCTTACGAAAGGATTTGCTGCTGTTGTGAGATTTTGATTGTGACGGGTGTCGAAATCATTTCCATCTGGATTTAGCATTATCAAGATATGCAGTTCAGTGGACTGTAGTACATTGATTGCCTCTTCGTTTTGGGCATTCCATTCATTGATGTACCATTTAGCTGTTAACCATGCTAAAGCAGTCCCCAAATATTCATTCCCATGATGACCACCGTCGATGTAAATTATCTCCTTAGCACTTCCATCGGGCTTTGTTTCCATAGACCAATCAGAAAGAACAATCATCCACAATTCCTTACCTAAGAAGGACTGACCAATACTGGAGAACATAACAATATCAGGATTATCGTTTGACCAATCATTCAATTCTTGGGTTAGAGCTGCCCAAGACATGTAGATGTGATTGTCTACTGGTTCGCCCGGCCAATTTGGTTCAGCGGCAACTAGCGTTGGGGCTACAATGAGAACCGCAAGGAAAATTGCAAGCCCGCGCATGTATCTTCGACACACCTACCTGTCATCAATATGACTGTTTTTCGATATACCATTTAGCAAAAATAAACGCGCTTTTCATGAGACAAAAATCAATTGGAAAATTAATTTTCCAATTGAGAAATATTAACCTAAGATATACGAGAATAAGATTGGAGCAACGATTGTTGCATCGGATTCGATAATGTGCATCGGAGTGCCCGGAGCTAATTTTCCCCAAGTGATTTTCTCACTAGGTGGCGCTCCTGAATAACCGCCATATGAGGTTGTAGATTCTGAGATCTGAGCAAACCAGCCCCATAGCGGTGCATTCTCTTGCATGTCTTGGCGAAGCATAGGGACTACACAAATCGGGAAATCACCTGCAATNCCNCCCCCGATTTGNAANAAACCGATTGGGTGTTCNGCATTCCTGTACCAATCGGCTAAATGCATCATGTAATCTATGCCTGTCTTTACTGCAGTACGTTCTACATCGCCCTTNATNCAGTGTGCTGCAAAGATGTTNCCCAANGTTGAATCTTCCCAACCAGGGACATAAACTGGAANGCCTGCATCTCTGGCTGCAATCAACCAAGAATCGGTTCGCGGAATTTCTGCATCCAAATCATCGAGAATAGCCATCAAATGTTCATGAGGGAACGCGGGATTAGACTTCCACTGTTCGAGTATTTTACCTTCAATGAGACGAATTGCCTCTTCCTCAGGAATGCAAGTATCTGTGACTCTATTGAATCCTTGACTATGTAATTCCGCTTCATCTTCTTCGCTCAAATTACGCCAGTTTGGGATTCTTTGATATTTTGAATGGGCTACTAAATTGAAAACGTCCTCTTCTAAGTTGGCTCCTGTGCAAGTAATTGCATGTATTTTCCCTGCTCTAATCATTGGTGCTAGAGAGCGCCCAATTTCAGCCGTGCTCATCGCTCCAGCTAATGTGACCATCAATCGCCCACCGCCGTTTAGGAACTGGTCAAGAGATTGTGCACAATCACGTAACGCACCTGCGTTGAAATGATGGAAATGGCGGTCAACAAATCCTCTCACTCCNCCATTTACTGGCTCAGACAAGAACCTCTCAACACGCTTACGTCGATTAATTTGCATCTCAGGATATCGCAATTTCAACTCTTTCTCGATTACTTCGATAATTCTTGCAGGATCGGTCCCCCCACAAGAAAAGGCATCAACTGCGAGCAATCCGGTTTCTGAATAACAATGCGCACTGACATGGCTTTCATCAAGCAATACAACCGATGCAAAACCCATTGGAGAAACACTGCCATCAAAATCTTCGTTGTGTGAATGAACACGGCGCGCTCCAGAAGCGTCNACTGCTTTTTCCATTAGAGAAAGCATCCANGAGCCTTCAACTCCAATCGCACCGGTGCAATCAAGCATTATGTGTGAACCATGTGCCAATTTTTCACCTCAGGCTAGCAATATGGGCTGCAGCAACCTTTGTTGCAATCATAGCAGCTGTGAATTCTGTCAACGGAGTATCATTCTGTGAAACAATTTCGTTGACATCTGCACTAACTACCTCACAATTTGCAAATACCGTTTCAATCGTTTGTACGACATGCCAAAAAGATAGACCGCCCGGAACAGGAGTTCCGGTGGCAGGAACTAACGAGCCATCTAATCCATCGATATCGATTGTAAGATGTACAGGGCCCTCAATATGAGACAGAGATTCTAGCCAAGCTGCCCACGCTTTAGTTCCTGTACAAGGGCTCATCACGTCTTTGGCAAACCATGTGTGGATTCGGTCGTCGGTGTTGATTAAATCCAGTTCTTGCCTACAGTATGCTCTAATGCCAACTTGATGCACCGCCAAAGCTCCCTCATCAAGTGAGCGAGCGATTGCACAAGCATGTGAATATGGCTCATCGTCCAATTGGTCACGAAGATCTGCATGTGCATCTATCTGTATCAGAGTAACTTTTTCGGGGTATCCTCTGAGAATGCCTGGAAGGATTCCATGCTCCCCTCCNAAAAATATTGGAAAAGCACCGCTAGAGTACTGTTTAGCAGCGTATGCACCTATTCCATCAAGTTGCTCTTGGAGAGAAGNACCCTCTCCATCCCATGACTCTATTGTGCGAATAATCTTACCCGCAGGTAACTCTTCACCCAGTAAATCATCAAACAACTCNACTTGTCCTGAAGCCTCGATACATGCNGCAGGGCCATCTGCAGTACCCTGTCCATAGGAAGTGGTGAGTTCATATGGGATGGGTGCAATTACTACATCGGCAGGACCATCTTGGTCCGGTAAGCCGAGGAAATTGCCTTCCGCGAACTGCTCATCCATGCACTTTCGGGTTCGATTTCCCATTTGAACTGCTCGATTGGACTTAAATCATCGCTGGGTTAATTAGGGACTTCGACCTATACATAATAGTGCGCAGCGGAGAAAAGCGAGACGGCTTATACTCAAGCGCGAGGTGATTACATGGGAATGACAATGATGGAACTAACCGAGGCAATTAGACAGCACATAGACATGGAAATGGACCCAGAGGTCGCTTGTGGTATGGCTGAGCACGCTCTTGGTTTCTTTGGATTTTACGACAGAATCATTGACAATGCTCTAGAACCTACAGATCGAAATCTGTTTTACATGTTCCAAGATTATGATCTTCTTACAACCNAATCCGAAGAAACTACCCTTTGGGATGGTCGTGAATGGAGAATCCACTACTGGCGTTTCAAGCCGGAANTGCGCGAGCGTGTTGAAGCTTACATGAACCGTGAAGTTGAGGTCATTGAAGTCGACCCATTCGGCGATGTTTATGGCGATGCAGGAAATATCTGGATGCGCGAAGGTGACAAGCCGGTCAATCCAAACGCATTCACTTCCGACCACTGGGGCTAATCATCTCCCCCAAAGTCTTGAAGAGTAGCGTGTACACCAAGGTACCATGAAGGTGAGAGCAAGTCTACTAGTTGTGCTCTTTTTGGCCTCGGTTTTGCCGATTGCCAATGCAGATGAAGTCGATTCTGTCACAATAAATGTTGACTGGACTGATGACCACGCTTACATAATAACAGGAGAGATAGAACTCTCTGAAATCAATGTCACTCACGAGCACGATGCNCAAATGCTCGATGTCGGCATTATCTACGATACTACTGGAGAAAACCTTCGAATCGTTCTCAATACAACNGTTTCTAACGGCGACGTAATAACAATACAGGCTGGCGATGTTACACGAATTATCAATGTTGGATTATGGGGGCAGCCCATTGCAGATCACGAAGTAACATTGAATTCGGAATGGGCGATGGACCAACAATGGGAAAATGAAAATGGAACTCAGAAATATATTCTGTTATTCGACGGCCAAGGATGGCAACAAAGAATTGGAAACAGTCTAGAATCATGGGAAATGGGCAATGGCTCCTTGTTGATTGTCTCNAATACGAGAGATAGCAGTATCTCGATGATGATANACTTAGATTCTGTATGGAAAAATGAAACCACCGTTGACGGTGTAATGACTGGACAAATTTTCGATGCGCGTGGAAGTGGAACTATCGGATTAGGTAATGACGGTGATGAAGGTGCTGTCCAGATTGAAGGAACAATCAGCGATGCCTGGATTAACAGAACGACCTTGAACGGTATCGTGGATGAAAGATTCAGAATCGAAGCAAACGGCTCAATTTCAGTCGATGCGAATGAAGATGGAGATATGATGAACTTAAGCGGCGATCTGGCTGTATTGTTAATTGAAACTTGGGATTCTAATGGCACCAGAAAGCTTTCACATACACAGTTTGAAGCAACTGCGGACCTAATTGTAGAAAATAATGACACAAGAATGGACATCTCTCTGAATAGTTTTGAATCGATTGAGCGATGGGAAGATGGCGTCCGTGTTGACCATTTGAACAAAATGACTGGTCAAGGAACCTTTGGATTCTCTGGAGAAGATGAAAATGCAAGTGTGCAGATAAACGGCACAATACATGATTTCCACCAGGAACAAGAAGATGGGATAGTAACTGTTGACGACCTTCACATCGATGGAGTCATTACAGGGGATGCTCAAGGCTCATTTGGAGTAGTTCGTACGATTGAGGACACTGCGTCCCAAGCAAATGAAACCGGTGTAATGTATGATGTGATCATAGTTCATCAGGAAGATTGGTTCAACGTCACCGGAATTTCAGCGTTACCTAATTCGGATTTAGGAGCGGGGGCACATCACAATGAGTCTTGGTCTTATGATGCTAAACAAGCAGACTGGGAAAATCGAACAATACGTACAGTTTGGAGTCAAACCGGGCCNGACCCAAGCAGTGGTGACATCATACACTCTAATTCACCAATTCAAAACTCTCCAGAGGCGCCTTCAGTGGAAGAAGGAATTGGAGATGTCACTGTTGGTCGTGAATCNGGATTCGCTCCTATCGACGCTATGACTGGAGATGTATTCACTCTAGATCATCAAAGTGGAATGTCATTGACTGTGACCGCAGGACAAGCAGAAACGGTTGCTATGGATGGACACCTAGTGGACACAGTTGCATGGACTGGAGTTTATTCCACTGATGTCATTGGAACTGCCAGTGGGAACCTGATTATCGATGGCCCGCTTTCTGGACTAAATGTAGCAATTCAGCGAGCTTTCCAAATTGAATTTGGAGAGGATGAGCAACTGGTTAACCTAACCGAGAATCAGTCTGTTAATCGAGTATTGTCTCCCTCAATCATTTCTGTTCACGACAATAACGATCCAAGTATAGATTTGATCACACTAGCGCAAGGAGTAGTNACTGGCGAAGGTGGTGCACCAGGCTACCTTGAGGTTACAGTTTCTGATGTTGATTTCAACATAGTNGGTGTAGTAGCAAACACGACTTCAATCGGTGGTCAGACATTGCTNTTATTGAACGACAAGGGTCTAAATGGCGACAGAATAATTGGAGACGATATTTGGACTGCAGAACTATCGGTTCCAGGATTAGAATNTGGCGAATTGCCAATCTCAGTCACTGTTATCGATGCTTTCGATGCTACAGACTCTGATTCAGCCAACATTACCGTTCTGAATCAACCACCGCGACTTACTTCCATGGAGATTGTTCCAACAATAGTCAACAGAGGCGAGATTATGCTAATCAATGCTGAAGTCATTGATGGACACGGTGTTTCTTCAGTTTCGATTGATATGAGAGAGTATGGCGGCAATNTGTCCGAATTAAACAAAGTCGGANACATATGGGCTGGACAGGTTNAAATCCCGTTGGGNATGAACCCTGGAGAACATATGTTGAAGGTTCGAATGGTAGATAGTTTTGATTCCTCAATTACAGTCCAAAGAACAATTACTTCTGGGCAGCATCACATTGAAAGTACGATGNACGAAGATATCGTCATCAGTGTAATGAATGAACCTCCAGTAATCGACATCGGGGAATTTAGAATTATTGAAATCGGAGAAGAAGATGTTGATTATGTTCTTACGATATCTGTCAATGATTATGATGGTTTGAATTGGGTGAAGGTGAAACTAGGCATCTTAGCACCTCCAGGGCAATCCAATACTTGGTTTACAATGACATCAAATGGCGATGGTACTTATTCCAAAGAAATCACTGTCAAGACATACATTGCTCTCGGGACACATGAATTGCTCGTAAAAGCAATGGACACCTACGGGTCACAAAGTGCCGAAGAATCTGTTCCAATCATGTTGAAAGAGCCTGATGCGGAAATTACCACTGGCTCTACTAGCGATATTATGACTTACGTGGCAATCGGCGGATTGGTAATTCTTGCTATAGCAGGTGCTACATTTTACGTAATGCGCGGTTCGGAGGGAGAAGGTGGATTAGGCGGGTTTGGAGACGCCTGAATCATACTTTATTTCTAATCGACAACGGTTTATACCCCTGTCCAATCCGATGGTTACACTTGCGAGAGTAGTGTAGTGGTTATCACCGAGCGTTGCCAACGCTTGAACCCGGGTTCGAGTCCCGGCTCTCGCACCACTAGCTATCAACAATACAAGCGGAGCCTCTCTTCGAATGGAATGTTTACTTCGATTGGGTTCTATTCCTGATAGACGAATAAAGCGACTGACTTCTCACCGTGATCTAAAACTCCGACTTGTACGAATCCGTGTCTGTCATGAAATCTCATTGAACCTGGATTTGGAGGGTGGATGTTGACCTCTGCAGTCACGGGGATATCCATTTCTTGTGCCTGTTTTTTCACATGCTCGTAAAGAACTGAACCGATATTTTGATTCTGATTTTCCACACTAACAGCAATCCTATCGACATACAGAAAGTTGTCATAACGTTGATTGAACCAAGCGTAATTTAGGCTCCCATACTCAGTATTTGGAGGTAGACAGATTACGAATCCGACCATTTTCTCCTCGATATATGCTCCAATGGAATATGAAGAAAAATCGAGCAATGAATTGATTTCTTCCTCTGATACTTTGCCAGTCCCAGGAAGTCCTTCTTCGTTGATTGACCAAATAATTTTACATTCTGGATGGGTTAGAGGTCTAATCTCGATTTGCAAAATCTCACCACCCTAATATCTCATCAACCAATCATGCCTGCAATCATTGTCATAATCGCAGTTCTCAAAGGAACAAGAGGCCTCCAGCCATCGCCTGTGATTTCAATAAGCGCATCATGTAAAGGCTGTAAATCAGGCCTTGTGCTTGCTCCTTCTTGTACGGGTTTAGCTTCCATACCTGCAATCTCATGTCCGAATAATGTCTGAGCTGTAAAGTCACCACTCTGACCTTCACTCGTTCTTTCCCACAGCATTTCGAATTCTGCTTCTGTATCTTCAGTAAACCATTCCCTGCGACCACACATATGCAAGACTGAATAGTGATTGCCAGAATTTGCCAGATGAGCGATAGCATTAGCAGCATCGATTACACTGAGCCAATACCTTGGTCTTCCACTGTACTTCTTTCCAGTAGACCAACTTTTGAATTCATCAGGCATCCATCTATCATTTCGTGTTGGTATCAAATCATGAACAATCAAATTCTCTCCGATGATTAGATCCGCCTCGCTTCCGTCAAAAGATATCGAATATCCATCTCCCTGTGGTAGAAGTTTTGCTTGAGAATATTTCAGGAGTGTATCGTTTCTTAATTTATGAGATTCTTCATTCGCTATGACATCGATATCCATTGATAGCAATTTGTCAACCACTGCTTCACCGAGTGAACAGGTTGCGCCCATAACAATGATTGCCATCAATTCATGTCAATAGTATCTTATTGATGAGGTTGTTTATTGTTTAAAATATCAATTGGATTTTGTAATTTTCAATTGAAAATTAAGTATAAGAATTTAAACCTATCAAACATTATGCGACATCAATTGAAATCGCGTTTTCTAGACGTTACTCAAAATTGAATCGCGAACCGTTATCCAATTGGAGATGAAAGAATTATGCGACAAATCCAATTGGAAAAGGATTCTTTGAAGGGGGCAAGTATAATAGTCGTCACTGTCGAGGGCAGATTGGTCAAGAGCCCGAAGACCAAGGAGATGGGAAAAATGCCAAACAACGATTATGACATCCAGGAGTTACTCCAAAGGGATGTATATGTGAACGATACAAAGGTGGGCGTCATCGTAGGAGAGAGACACCACCCGAACGAAGCAAGAGTGCGCTCAATGCGCATAATGGTCGAGCCAGGAGTTGCAGATGAATTCATGCGAAAACCTGCTGAACTCGCACCATTACACAAGGAACTAATACATAGCATCAGAAATGATGGATCTGTAAAACTTTCAAAATCAATGAGAGAACTTCAGCGTCGCTGGAGAAACACAGTTCGTATTGATGAAAAATTGTATGCACCTGATGAAATGATGGACAGAGCTGTTCTAGACAATCAGGGAATGGAAATCGGAGTAATAACCGATCTAGTCAAAATCAAGAGAACATACCGCGCTGTGGTAGTAAAGACGAGAATTGGAGTGCAGATGCAATATGGCATTGACGCAACTATCAATATCCCAATTACTGCTCTAGCACGTACACGCGAGCGTTTAGACGAAGTTGTTCTTTCTAGAACATTCGACAAACTTCTGGGTTTGCCTTCTTACTTACAGGCAAACGACCCTGACGCAGTAATCGAAGAGTAAGCATACCGTCGTCTTTATGATGGGATGGTCGGTCGGCGACCTGCCTTTGCGCGGGTAGCTTAGTCGGCTGGAGCACCCGGCTGATAACCGGGAGGTCGCAGGTTCAAGTCCTGCCTCGCGCACCATTATCCGGTTACAGTCGCTGACTTTGTACCATTTTTAGCAAACATGTGTTAATGCTGAATCAGGAGAACCCTCATTTAGCCCCCTCGCCGGCACTAACAACATGGTGGTGGTGTCGGGCAGTAACTCCCGAGCGCTTGCAATCGACCTAGCCAATGAACTTGGTTGGGAACATCACTCTCTGGAGGCAAGAAGATTTCCTGACTCCGAAGGATACATTCGGATACCCGAGGAAGCGATAGAAGCAGTCCGTAGCGAGCCGGTTGTACTTGTTTCCAACACATTCCCTGACGCGGGTATTGTAGAGACTTTACTGCTACTCGAAGCTCTAAGAGATGTCAGAGCGGGACGTACTGAAAATCTCAAAGAAATTGGACCTCAGTCCATGAACCCTGTTGGACCAGGAGTAATTGTGGCAATACCTTACTTTGGATATTCTAGGCAGGACAAAAGATTCCGTCCAGGAGAAGCGATTAGTGCTAAAGCGATTGGCAGATTGTTAGCATCTCATTGTGATGGCATCGTCGTGTTTGATTTACACGCTCCTGCTGCACTTGAAGAAATGCCAATACCGGTAGCGTTTACATCTGCGATGCCAGAGATTGCTATACATCTGCAGGAAAATGTAAGCCCNGATTTCATACTGTCTCCAGACAAAGGAGCAATAGATAGAGCAAGTGCAGTNGCCGAGGCAATAGACTTGCCTTTCTCTTATCTCGAGAAAACTCGAATCGATGCCCATACNATAGTACACAAAGCAAANGATCTGCAAGTAGAAGGAAAAATCGTCGCCATTGTGGACGACATGATTGCAACAGGCGGTACGATTTGCAAAGCTGCGGATGCTTTGAGAAGTCAAGGAGCGACTGAAGTTCATGCTGCTTGCACGCACGGATTATTCACTGGAGGAGCGATTGCGAGACTGTCCAATCATGTCGATGGCGTACATGCCACTTCTAGTCTTTCCAATAGCCGTGCAGTNATCTCCGGAGGGGCCGCATTGGCTCGCGGTGTGCGTAAAATCCTCGATGATTTGCAAATGTAGCGCCAAATGACTAACCCGTGGTGTTTATATTCGCGAGGCCGTGCGCAGCCTTGCTTCACATAAGCATGAGAGTGATTTCAATGAGTGCACACGTGTCATATGAGACCCCTAACGATGTCGCAGACAAGATCTACGAGATGGTTTCGGCTAACAAAACTGGAAAGATGAAAAAAGGATCTAATGAGGTAACTAAGACCGCAGAGCGCGGTACTGCAAAGTTCATCATTATGGCAGAGGATGTTAACCCGCCAGAATTACTGGCCCACATCCCTCTAATCTGCGCTGAGAAAGGTATCCCGTTCGGNTACGTTCCTAGCCAGGAATTCCTAGCAAAGGAAGCTGGTATGCCAAACGGCGTCAAGACCGCTTCTCTCGCTCTTTTGGAAGTATCCAAGGGAGCTCAAGAAAAATTCAACGAAGTTGTAGAGCTAGTAAAGGGGCTTTCCAACTGAATATATCACTGATTTCGGAGGAATAAGAAATGTCTGAAGAACTCGGAGGATGGCCTGCAGAGGTTGTCGAAATTGTAGGTAGAACCGGTATGACCGGTGAAGCTACTCAGGTTAAAGTGCGTGTAAACGATGCACCTAACCCACGTGACGTTGGTCGAATCATCACAAGAAACGTGGTTGGACCTGTTCGTGTCGGTGATATCCTGATGCTAATCGATACTGGCCGAGAAGCCCGTAAACTCAACTATAGGTGATTTNAATGCCAGAACAAAGAATCTGCAGTTTCTCAGGAGATGTTATCGAGCCTGGTACAGGCTTGATGTTCATTCGCCGTGACGGCACAGTACAGTGGTTTGCTAACAGCAAGGCTCGTAAGAATGCGGTCAAGCTAAAGCGAAACTCACGAAAAGTAAAGTGGACACGCCATTATGTAAAAGGCGGAATCCAGTGATTTTACTGAATCGTTACAATCGTTGCGCTCAAATAGGGCATGCTTGTCGCCTGCATTGGTGGAATTAGTATGGAGACTACCTATGTTATGGTAAAGCCTGATGGCGTACAGAGAGGATTGGTTGGAGAAATCATCCAGAGATTCGAAAGAAAGGGTCTACAATTAGTTGGACTGAAGCAAATTATCCCTAGTGAAGAAATCGCTAAGGAACACTATGCTGTTCACGCTGAAAGACCGTTCTTCCCGGGACTAATCAAATTCGTAACAAGCGGGCCTGTAGTTTGCATGGCTTGGTCCGGAAGAGATGCAATCAGTGTCGCTCGAAATTTGATTGGACCAACCAATGGTCGCGATGCTGCGCCAGGAACAATCCGTGGAGATTTTGGAATGGATATTGGATACAACATGATTCACGGATCTGATGCACCGGAAACTGCTGAATTTGAACTTGGATTGTGGTTCCCAGAAGGAACTAACGAATGGACTCAAGATAGCCAATCTTGGGTTTATGAGTGATTTTGAAATCCAATTGCAGAATTAAAAAAACCAATTGGAGGTTTTGACATGTCTGAAGAGGAAAATGGCTCTGAAGAACAGGGCAAAATCCTCGGCTGGCAGCGTCAGCCAATCGTTTCAGTCCTAGGTCATGTCGACCATGGAAAAACCAGCGTTTTAGACCATTTCAGATCGCTCGGTTCAGAAAGGCAAGCAAGCGTGATGGATAGAGAAGCTGGAGGAATAACTCAACACATTGGTGCTACAGAAGTTCCTGCAAAGATACTCAACGAAACCTGTGCTGCTATGACAGGAGGTAAGGATTTCAACAGCCCTGGATTATTGTTCATCGATACTCCTGGGCACCACTCTTTCACCAGTTTACGTAGCAGAGGTGGAGCGCTAGCAGATATTGCAATCTTAGTTGTGGATGTTATGGAAGGGCTACAGCCTCAGACGATTGAGAGCCTTCGCATACTAAGAGACAAGAAAACTCCGTTCGTTGTCGCTGCAAACAAAGTAGACAGAATCCACGGCTGGAGAACCGAAAGGGGTCGTTCATTCATCGAATCATGGAGCAACCAAAGAGAGGATGTCCAGCAACTATTCGATGAAAGATACTGGAAATTACTCGGACAATTCAGCGAACATGGTTTCAATATCGAAAGATATGACAAGATTCGTGATTTCAAATCTAATCTCGCCATGGTCCCATGTTCAGCAAAGGATGGTGAAGGGCTTCAAGACTTACTGACTGTTACAGTAGGATTAGCAGAACGCTTCCTTGAAGAGAGACTGAGAGATACTCTTGGCGATGGCGAGGGCACAGTCCTAGAGATGAAAGACGAGAGAGGATTGGGTAAAACAATCGATGTTATTCTCAACCGTGGTGAATTAAATGTCGGCGACACAATCACACTAGTCGGATCAGATGGTCCCTTTTCGACTCATATCAAGGGGATGTTCAGACCTAAGGGCATGTCTGAAATGCGAGATGCTGGTGACCGATGGGAAGCTTGCGAGACTGCAGTTGCTGCTTGCGGATTGAAAATTGTAGCTCCAAACCTAGAAAATGTACTAGCAGGAACTACCTTGCGACAAACTAACACCGCTGAAGCAAAATCAACCGCTGAAAAAGAAGCTTACAAAGAAGCGAAAATTTCAGTCGATATCGCTGAAGAAGGGGTTGTGATCAAAGCAGACACCGTTGGTGGATTAGAAGCATTGGCTTTTGAATTGGATAAGATGGAAATCCCAATCAGAATGGCAACTGTAGGACCTGTTAACAAGAGAGACATCACTACTGCTCAGTGTGCAGATGATGCATTGAATCAGGTTATTCTTGGATTTTCAGTGAAAGGAAACACAGAGGTCCAACCAAAACTGGAAGGGCCGGATGCAGAAATCAAATTCATCAGTGCTGATATTATTTACAGAATTCTCGAAGAATTCGAAGAATGGAGAGACAACACCAAAGCAGAAATGGATGCTGCTGCTCGAGAAAATCTTGTTTATCCTGGACATTTGTTGTATCTTAAAGACCACACTTTCAGGAACAAAGGGCCTGCAATCGTTGGAATGCGAGTCCTTGGCGGACGAGTTCATGTGGGCCAGAAAATCATGAAATTGGACGGCACTCCTATCGGCCAAATTAAGAGCCTGAGAACCAGATCTAGCGAAGATGTAAAACAAGGACATCAAGGTGAAGAATTGGCTGTGGCTGTAATGGGCCCAACTGTGGGAAGACAAATCGAAGAGGGTGACGAATTTTGGGTAGACATCCCATCTTCACACGCCAAGCGATTGAAAAAACTCGATTTGACACCTATTGAAGAGGAAATTTTGGAAGAAATTACCCGCCTCCATCGCAAGCAAGACCACTTTTGGGGTCGTTGAGATAATCGCTGTACGTCGTGATTCTTCACGACTTATGGACGCAATACCTTGAAGTATGGAATGGGCTGGTTGGCCACTTGTACCAAGGGGTGCTAATACCATGAACGCAGGATTCCAAGCAGGAGCGCCAGCAGGCGACCATCGCACAAAGGACCTCATTGCCACTGTATCTTCGATTGCAAATTCACTAATGGGTGAAGTTTCGAAAGTTATCATTGGTAAGAACGAAAACCTTCGTAGAGTTACTGTTGGAATCTTATCTAACGGTAACATGCTACTGGAAGATTTCCCAGGATTAGCTAAAACCTTGCTAGCAAACACATTCGCTCGTGCCCTGGGTTGTAAGTTCAAGCGTGTTCAGTTCACACCTGACTTGCTGCCGAGCGATATTATGGGTACGTACATGTATGACCAAAAATCTGGAGAATTCAAACTTCGTGCAGGACCACTATTCTCCAACATTCTACTCGCTGACGAAATTAACCGTGCTCCGCCTAAGACCCAGGCTGCTTTGCTTGAGGCTATGGAAGAAAAGCAGGTTACTATCGAAGGTATTACTCACAAGTTGCCTGCACCATTCGTTGTATTGGCAACACAAAACCCAATCGAGCAAGAAGGAACATACCCTCTACCTGAAGCGCAGATGGACCGTTTCTTGATGAAGATGAGTATGGGTTACCCTGACCGTGCCGAAGAAAAGGCTATCCTTGCACGACGTAAGTTGCGTGGTAAGGATCAACACGATGTCGAACAAATCACCTCTCCGAAGAAGGTGGTTGCAATGCAGAAGGCACTTGAAACCGTTCACGTCGACCCTGCGATTCTTTCTTATATCGTTGAAATCGTACAGAGAACTCGTGAAGACCACCGTGTCGTAAACGGTGCATCTCCTCGTGCCAGCCAATCATTGTTCAAGACTGGACGTGCGGCTGCTGCAATCGACGGAAGAGATTACGTCATTCCAGATGACATCAAGGGAATTGCACTACAAATTATTTCTCACAGAATCGTGATGAAGCCTGAAGCAAAGATTCGTGGAATCACTGGAATGCACATTGTTCGAAAGATTCTGTCCGAAGTTCCAGTTCCTGTCATTCAACAGGGATGATTAGTACTCCAAGAATGCGACTCTTTACAGAGGGGCGCCCACCTCGGAGATTCACAGCAGCGAGATTTGGAGGTGATTAGATGAATCCATACAAGATGGTAGTAGCGGTTGCAAACCAGAAAGGAGGCTGCGCAAAAACGACTACTGCGGTCAACTTAGCAGCTGCTCTGGCCAAGGGCAATCCGAAATTCAAAGTCCCACCAGCCAAGGTTCTCCTCATAGATTTAGACCCACAAGGAAATTGCGCTACATCTTTCGGGGTGGAGAAGAAGAAAATCAAGAAAACCGCCTATGATTTGCTTGTCAATGACAGTGGTGAAGAATTACCACTGATGGAAGAATACATTATTTCTCCTCAAGAGTTAACTGAATCTATGCAAAAAGCATGGTCCAAGCGTAATGAAAACTCAAATCGAATTCCTGAAGACTTGGCAATAGACAACTTGTGGCTGCTTCCAAGCGACATCCACCTATCTGGTGCTGAAATCGAATTAAGCCACAGAATAGGCAGAGAAACAAGGCTAAGAGAAGCTCTTGCTCCAATCATAGACCAATTCGATCACATTATTATCGATACTCCACCTTCACTTGGATTACTATCAATCAATGCACTCTGTGCTGCTAACTGGGTATTCATTCCTGTACAAGCAGAATACTATGCTTTGGAAGGTTTCAGTATGTTGATGAACAGCGTAAAGATGATTCAGAAAAGAATAAACCGAAATCTGAAAATCTTTGGTGTAGCAATGACCATGGTAGACCAAAGGTCAAAATTATCACTTCACGTATGTAATGAGGTACAATCAAAGATTCCCAAAAAGGTGTTCAAAACACCGATTCGAAGGCTGGCAAAAGTCGCAGAAGCCGCTTGGACTGGGGCGCCAACTGTCATCCTGAACAGACCGAGTAAAAGCGGAACGGGGGCAGGTAGCAGAGAATATTGGTCCCTAACCAAGGAATATCACGAGAGGGTGCAGGAAATGCGCCGTCAATTCGGAGTCACTGAGCATCCAAGATTGCTTCTAGAAAAGCAAGGCCGGTCGATTTGATTAGGTTTCAAAACACGCATCATTGACAATTACATGCGCGCGGGATTCAAGTAGTCAAAAGCCTCCATGGTATCCATGACCGGAGAAGGGATGACCTCTGTGAGTGTGAGTTACGAAGTTAGAAGGCAATTGAATACATTGAGAACGATGGACGGTCATCGTAGTGTAGACTCCTTCTTATCTGAATTAATCAGGGCACATAAATTAGCCAAAATGAATGGTGATTTGGATGAACTGCGCACACAAATGAAAGAAGTCGCTGATGTTAATGCGGAACACTTAGTCCAAAGATTGAATCTTGCTCCATTCAAGGTCTGAGGTGTTTTCATGGATTGGAGACCCCCAGGATACATGCTGTCAACTAGCGACCTAGTTCACGCAATCTTTGATGCCAACAGTGATGCTGGTAAATTACTAGTCAAAGCAACAATGGGTGAAATTGAANTATTCGCAGCGCCAAAGAGTTGGAATGCAATATTGTGGTTGATAACAAATACACTGAAAGTTGACGGAGCACCAATATACTCTGGGAGTAAACTGGGTGAATTGAAATCATGCCTGCCTATAGTTTGGCGAGCTGATTAATCACTTGCCTTGATTAGCAAGCCACTCAGCACCATACCATTTCCACTGATCCATAGTCCAACCTTCTGGTAAACCTTCTGCTGGAACAGGGGGCGCTACCGGAGGTACTTGCTGCACTGGTGCGGCTTGAGCGTCTTGCTGGGCAACATCTTCAGTAGTAGTTTGAGCAGGCAAACCAGCCAATTCTTCTAAGGAGGCTGATTCCTCTAATACTCCCGAAGATTCGGAAATTTCGCTATCGCCTTTGATATCAATATCATCAAATCCAGTGCCCAATTCTTTACCATCGTCACCAACTCCCATCGGCTCGATTTCATCATCCCAATACTTGTCAGACTCGACTCCACCNGATGCTGANAATCCNGCCTTACCCTCCAATGCCTCATCTTCAGCACTGTTTTCTCCATCNGTGAGTGGAGCACCATATGTCTTGACAAGNGCTCTACGACGGCGAGCCTTGCCGATTCCTGCATAAATCAACAGCACTGCGACAATCGCAGCAAAGCCTGCTCCAAGGAATGGCAAGATTTCTTTTGCAGTATCGAGGTATTGGTCACTTGATTTCGCTTCTTCNTCTTCAGCTTCNGCAGAATTTCTCCAAGCGAAATAGTTCAAAGCATTCTCACCAGATGCTTCCTTGTCCGCTAGATAACTTTGGTAATCAGCATCTCTAACTCCTTGACACATTTCTGTCTCGTCAGTTACAACCAATGCGCAGTGATCTTCTACAGTCTGTACTAATTTGTTTGAATCATTATAATCCATGCTGAAACCAACTTCATCATCATCAGANTCGATGTAGTCTCGAGCATCATTAGGTAAGTCATCGCCGAAATCGTAGAAACCATCACCGTCGCTATCTATACATCCGAACTTATCTGTTACAACATAAGTCAATGTTAGTGAGCCGTCGCTTGAAATTTCTGGAATGTAAGCACTGGTTGAATTGCCCCATTCAAGCGGGCAAGCGTCTGGGTCATTGCCCTGCAAATTATCTCCATATCCGTCATTATCTGAATCCTTCCACTGTGTGACATCATAAATTGAGAAATCTGCACCGTCTGCAACAGTCCAATCATCCGTAGGGTCAGAATANCCGTCGCTATCTGAATCCTTGCAACCGATTCTGTCTATTGTAGAGAATCCATTCTCATTGGGACATACATCGCCGTCTGTTCCATCGATATTATCTCCAAATCCATCGAAATCNGAATCCGCCCATTGAGTAGAATCTTGAGGGAATCTATCGCCATTTTCTGAACCCATGTTGTCTCCGTATCCATCGCCATCAGAGTCAATCCATTGCCCTGCATCTTCAGGGAATGCATCTGAATCATTTCCATCGGGGTTATCACCATAGCCATCACCGTCAGAATCTGCCCATTGTGAAACATCATCTGGGAATTCATCGGAATTGTTTCCATTCGGATTGTCGCCATATCCGTCACCGTCTGAGTCNTCAGTTTGTGAAGAATCAAGTGGGAAATGGTCTTGGCTGTCAGTGACTCCATCTCCATCAGTATCCAAGTCATACAATCTAATTTTTGATGATGAAGAGAAAGTGGAAATGATGTATAATTCTCCTGAATTCCCATATACNCCCATCATTACTCTTCCTGCGGAAGAGAAAACATCGCTCTCGGTAAATGTNGAGTCGTCGATTACGTGTAATTTACCATTNTGAGTCCCTACCATAATCTCCCCATTATCTGCGACATTAATCGAAATGATACTTTGTCCGCTAGAGATCGAGGTTTCTTCTTTAGACCAGTCGGTGAAATCATAACGGAACAAGTCACCATTAGCACATCCAACAATGATATTTCCATTGCCGTCATTGATAATCTTGGTAGGATAAGATGTGAAATCTGAAAGGCTATTCTGCAATACACCTTCTTGCGTGAAAACCTTGACCAAATTATCTCTGCCTCCAGTGACGATTCTATCTTGAGAAATAATTGTCATTGCTGTCATAGCGGTATTGTGAGCCTCTGTAGTTTCTCCAGTCTCTTCTATTGCGTCAAATTCCTTTGCACGCCTCTCTCCTCCATAGAAGCCAAACCACAGATCTCCCTCAGAATCCCATGCTACTGTATCTACTGAATTCGAGGTGTTGTATTGCGAAGTTACAATCTTCAATTCGGTATTGATTATGTATACTCCACCAGTGTGAGCTACTGCGATTTGCAATCCTGTAGCATCAGGAGTGGCTGAATTAGCAGTAGTATTCAATTCAATTGACCATTGAGTAATCAATTCTCCACTACCCCAGAAATGCTCTGACAAATTACCAGTAGTGGTTAGTGTAAGCATAGTCGAGGAGGATGAAAATGAGGTGTGGATAAATCTTCCATCAATAGTGTCAACAATCCCGACCTCTAACAAACTAGATTCGGCTTCTGCAGTCGGAATAGCAGGTATCAGTAAAAGAGCAAGAAGAACAGCAATTGCTTTCCTCATAACTACCCCCAAGTACGGCAGACCTATGAATCGCTCGGAGTGAAGTGTTTGAGCATAATTGCTCAATCTTCATCAGATTCTGTGTCCAAATCAGTAGTCGGAGATTCTACAGGAGTAAGTTTTGTAATTGGCCTCAGAGCCGCAGTTGGCTCTTTAACTTCACCAGATCCTGGTTTCTGACCCGGTGCGGAAGATGGAGGAGGACCTCTTCTCTTGACGGGCGTGAGCACTTTCATTGTAGCCGGCTTTAGGATAGTTGGTTTCGCTTCCTCTGCAGTTGTTGCAACCTCGAGTTTCTTGATTGGAGTCAGAGTAGAAATCTTTTGGACTTCTTCAACGATTTCTTCGGTGGTTTCCGCAACGACTTCCTCAATTTCAGGTTCATCGATTACTGTCTCAATCTCTGGTTCGATTTGAGTCTCTACCTCGGGCTCCAATTCTTCTACAGCTGGGGCTACAACTTCAACCGCTGAAGGTTCTGGCTCCTCTGGAATCTCTAATTCAAGCTTTGGTGTAGTTACAAGCTTTTCTGGAATTGGTTCAATCGCTGGTTTTACAACTTCTGGCGTCCTTACAGCTGAAGGCATAATTTGTGGAGTTGTAGTGACCGGTTTACGAACAACCTTTGGTTGAATCGGTTGTGGCAAATTACCTACACTACCTGGTAGATTGATTCCACCACCGATTGGTGCCTTTACTGGTCTAGCAATAGGCTGAGCGCCGCTAAGAGCCTTTGCTGCTGAACGAGGTGCCCTCATTCCTGCTAATCCCATCGATGGGGTATGTTGTGCGGCTGCTTGAGCTAGTGCTCCGCGCGGCTGTCGACCTGCTGCTGCTCCTAGGGAGCCAGGTCTTGCACCTAGTGCACTTGGGTCGACGCCCATCTGAGGTTGCTGTGCTTGGGTTCCTTGCCCAGATATTGCTTGTAACCAAGACTGTCGCTTCTCCGCTCTAGCATCCTGGGACCTGAGGTTGTCGAATTCTTGTTGCTGGTCTGCTAGTCTTGCCTCATCAGCGTCAATTTCACCTTGAACCTTCGATTCAATGGATTCTCTCATCTTGACTTCAGCCATAGTTCGGAAGTCATCCATTTGCTGAGTCAATGAAGATAATCTGTCGCGGATTTCGGCACGCTTGACACCTAATTGCGCCTCTATTTCAGCACGGATGTTTGCCTCACGCTTTCGCACTTCTATGAGCGCCTTGTTGCGCATGATTTCTTCACGCTTGTCCAATTGTCTCTCTAATTGAGTCGCAACTTCTTCTTCCTTTCGTGCTCTGAATTCTGCTAGGCGTTGTTCCATCTCTGCTTCGAGTTCTAAGACTGTTTCTTCCTTCAGCAAGTCGAGATCGGTTTCATGTGTAATTCTCTCGTTACGAAGTCGACCATCAATTTCTGACATAATGGCTTTACGTGCAGCAGTCTCTCTCGCCTTGAACTCTAATTCTAGGCGCTCAGACCAATCGGTCTTCTTAGAATCATATCTCTCAGACATTTGGTCATGTAATTCTGCTTCTCTCTCATATCTGAAACGTGCAAGGCGGTTTTGAATTTCAGCTTCTCTCGCATTACGATATGCTGCGAATTCTTGATCCATTCTTGCTTCAAGTTCTGCCTCAATTTCTCCTTCTAGTGAACGTGAAATATCGTCAACTGCTTTGGAGAAAGTCAAGTCATATTTTTCTCTCAGTCGGCTCTTCCTTTCAGACAATTTCTCGGAATACCTAGCTTCCAACTGCCTTTCTACTTCGCCTCTGAGACCTTCCCTTCTTCGAGCAACGGCTAATTCGACATCCTGTCGCATTCTTTCCTCTAACTCCTTAGTTTCAGAGGATAATCTTGATTCTAATTCTTCTTGAATAGATGAAGCAATGTCTTCCTCTAGTCTTAGACTACGCCTTTCATACTCAGCGCGCATAGTTGCTTCTCTTTGCTTCAATCTCAACCTGAGTTGCTGTTCGAGTCTTGTTCTGATGCCTCGGCGTAAAGATTCCTCTCTCTCAGCTAATTTTTGATTTTGAACTTCTTCTAATTTCTCAACCTCTTTAGATTCTAATTCTTCAAAGCGGCTTTCCATCTCCTTCTGGATAGTTGCTTCCAACTCACGAATTTTGCTCTGTAAAGACTGATTAAATTGGATTTCCAATCTCTCTCTTTGGAATGATAAGCGCTTTCTGTGCTCATCAGATAGTTGGGTTTCTAGTTGAGAGATTACCGCTGTGCGATGTTCCTCCACCTTGCGGCTTTGTTCGACCTCAAGGGATTCTTTCAAACTTTGAATTTCCCTCTCTAAACGCATTTCGTGCATTTCTCTTAAGCGAATCTCTTCTCGAGTTAGGGACTCTGATTCTAATTGGGACAATTCATCTTCCATTTGTCCTCTGAGTTCACTCTCAAAGGCGCTTAGAGTCATTTCATGTTGGCGGGAAATATCGGTTGCCATGTTATCTTGCATCAAAGAGATCCTTTCTGCTAATGCCTCACGTCTCAATTTGCTTTCACGTCTCAACTTAGCGCGAATCTTTTCTTCCTCACGGAAACGTGAATTTTGCATTAACGTCTGATCCAATGATGGGGACGGAGTAGACGTAAATTGTGCACGTAATGCGGAGAGATCTACTTGGCCTGGAGAACCCCCTCTCCTCAAACCACTATTTGCTCCTGACTTGCTATCGCTAGCACTCATAATATCCCATCCAATACTGCATGGCCTTCTCATGATAGATAAGGAGCGCGATGCAGTCAATGCTTCGCGAGGCGATTTATACGACTATTCGCGTCTGCCACTACTCTTGTTCTTGAAGCGCTTTTTCAAGCTCTACCAAACGTGGCCCTAGTACGATGTAAACGAGAACTAAAAACAGCGATACTCCGAACATGAATAGAGTAAATGTAGTGCCTGAAAGATCTTCTGCAGCATCGGTTTTTTGAGTAAGCAACATTGCATGAATAACAGCAAACAATATTGCAACAAATTGAGCAACTGATAGCTTCAATGGAATTCCTGATTTTAATTTCGACATTTTCCTATCCGAAATCATCAACCCTCCACTGATAATCATAATAGGAAGAATCACGAAGTCGAGATAAGGGTGCTCACCTGCACCGAAACAAATATCGCAACCCCATGTAGTCAAATCAGGACCGTATCCAGATGATGGTTGAAGCCAAATTAATCCTGCTGTTGATAGAATCAGCATTGCGTTAGCAGGAGAAGAGAGCCCGTGGAAATATGGAACATATCCGCCTTCATCGTGCTGGAATCTTGCTAGACGTAACATTCCGCAGGCGATTAGCCAGCAACAAGCTAAAGCCAGACTAATTGTCCAAATCGGTGTTGCTTCGCCCCAGCGGCCAAACATTGCGAACACCATCAATGCCGGAGCAACACAAAACGAAATCGAATCTGACATTATATCGAGGGAACCTCCAAGCAATTGCTTCTTTGAATATCTTCTTGCGATAGGGCCATCGATAATGTCTCCTAGAGCAGAAAGTAGTATACAGAGCATTGCTGCCCAGATATAATCTGTCAAAACTCCTCCTTTAGTATACGGCTCACTCATATCATCAACGGCGAGTAAGAGGAAAAAGA
Source organism: Methanobacteriota archaeon (assembly GCA_002709705.1). GTDB lineage: Archaea > Thermoplasmatota > Poseidoniia > Poseidoniales > Poseidoniaceae > MGIIa-K1. The sequence goes on from PAQE01000007.1 coordinate 25,437, forward strand.
TGGCCATTGTTCCTAACAAACCATTTACGATGGTGATGTAGTCTGCGATACCCATCATCCTGTAAGTAGTCTTCACAATATCACCTTAGAATGAAATCTTGAATTCAGCATCACAGGCGGGGCAAGATATCTCTCTTTCACCTGGCTTCTTATTCATCCTCAGTTTGCGGTCGCAACTAGGGCAAGTAACCTCAATTTTTGGCCTGTTTGGATTCAGAATAAAATGGGCTTGACAAGAAGCACATTGCAGGTTTGCTGGTCTTTTTCCTACGCCGCAGACTAGAACTTTCGAACATTCAGGACAACTGATTTTTTCTTCACGCCACTTTCGACGAGTACCCTCGTGCTCAACCTTAACTTGGGATTTACACATAACACAAGTGATAATTCCTAATCCATTTGGAAGTAGATTATTGCACTTTGGACAAGATAAGTCGGGTGCAGGTATTCTGGATTCGATTCCAGGTTTGGTTTCTTCGTCCGACATTACTTATCCCACCTAGTCATCATTATTGAGAGATTTTGCGAATCAATTTCTGCGACCAATGATTTCCAAGTTTTGTAGAGTTGCCGATTCCAAATCAATATCTGTGCCGGATAATGATGCCAATTCTCTAAGCATATTTCTTGCGGCGGCCTGAACTCTTGGATTTGATAAATCGATAGATGCAAGAGAGTTTTCACTCGAAGCGGAACTACCATCATTTGGAAGAGGGACTCGGTCGATTACACACCACCAACGAGTTCGGCCCTGATCTCTGTGATTCATTACCAAGCCCAGAGATTCCAATTTCCTCAAATGATGGTACAAATTGTAACGGTCTACACCTACAATTTCCTGCAACTGAACGGTTGTGTATTCGTCAGCTTCTAACAATGCGACGTATAGTGCACGACGAGTAGGATGCATCAAAGAAGTACTAACCGGGTCAGCATGAATTCTAGCCATCAGGGTTCACCGTTGTTAGGTGCTATCATCCATGAGGCTTGAAGGTAGCGTTTGATTTGAATATCAAATTGAATCATATAACGACCTGAATGAATCCAATGTTCCTTTCCAAATTGAATACAAAATATCTCTGAGCAATTTCAATGAGCCTCCTGTTCCAGAGAGACGTGCACCATTGATTATTACCCCGATGACACTTAACTCATGCACCAATACTCCGAATGCCAAACTCTCGTTTATGCCTGCAAGAGCGAGATATACAAGGAATAGAGTAATTGCTATTGAATAATAGATATTCCATATCAGAATTGAGTGAGTCTTCTTTGAAAGGGATAGCAATTCCGAAATGAGTCTTGGATCATCACCCGGGATCAATACGTCTGCTGCATCAAGGTTTGCAGATTCTCCTGTCCCAATTGCGATACCAACATCTGCTGCTGCCATAGCAGCGGCATCGTTGAAACCATCACCAACCATCATTGTAATATGAGTCTCAGATCTTTTCTGTACCCAATCGACCTTGCCTTCTGGAGTCATTTCACCTCTAGCCGCATTTTCATCGACCCCGATGCGCTTTGCAAGTTCGCTAACTGCGCTTTGATTATCTCCTGAAAGAATTTCTACGTTTACTCCTTTTTCATATAATGAGCGGACCAATTCATCTGTACCTTCTCTCAAATCATCATGCACGAACGTGAACAAAGCAACCTGTTTTCCATTTTTCATTAACACGCTGGCACCATGGCCTTGCTCCAATGCATTTTCGAGAGCCTTCAGCAATGAACCCGTTACCATTGATTTCTCTGCTCTAATCATTGATACTTCATCGCCTTTCAACTTGGCAGAGATTCCATTTTCAATATCTGAAATTTCAGATAATTGAAGAGGATCAATCGATTCCTCATTTGCTAATGAAATAACTGCCTGAGCATAAGGATGATTCGAAGATGCTTCAAGACCTGCTGCTAAAGCAACAACTGATTCCCTGCGTCTACCTTTAGCAAGAGTCAAGCTACCAATTACAGGCTTACCGGAAGTTAGAGTTCCAGTCTTGTCAAGTAGGACTAAATTCACTTTTGATAAGGCTTCCATTACGTCTCCGCCTCTAGCAATCGCTCCTGATTTCGATGCAAGAGAGAGGCCAGCAGCATGAGGAACTGGTGATGCAAGCAGTAGAGCGCAGGGACAAGCTACAACCCACAGCAATAGCATATCTTCCCATTCTTTCCCTGGTATGAGTAACCATACCAAAACGGCTCCAATCAGTACCAGTGGAACCCAAATCGATGTGAAATTCTTCAACGCACTCTGTAGCCTAGTTGGTTTGTCCTTGTATGTGTGCACCGTTTCGATTAATCCCGAAAGGCGAGTGTCTTCTCCTACTGCAGTTACCTCGATTGTCACTGGCCCTCGAGAAAGGGTCAAGCCTGCTTGAATCTCATCGCCCTGAACAACATCCACAGGTACAGATTCGCCGGTAAGAGGGGCTTTGTTTACTGAACCTGAACCAGAAATAATATTCCCATCAGCAGGGATCAATTCTCCACTTCTAACCTCAAGATGGTCACCTCGCATAACCAACCCGATAGGTATCTCTTCGATGCTACCTGTATTCTTCGCAGCTGGTGTCATCAAACTTGATGATGAAATTACTTCCATCGACGTGATACTAAAATCCCCTATTGCTTTCTTCGGAACTCTCCTAGCGGTACGGGGTAAGCGGTCTAGACCTCCTTGCATCGCTTCTCTTGCTTTTACTAGGGCTTCATTTTCCATATGTTCCGTCCATGCTACTAAAATCAAAACCATCAATGCCTCTTCCCATGCCTGAAGGAAAGAGGCACCAATCACTGCTAAAGATGTCAAGACTTGGAAACCAAATTGCCTATTTTGTACAGAAGCCCAGGCTTTAGAGAACATTTTAATTCCACCCAGAGTAACTCCAATCACACCAATTGTCCCTAGCACCCAAGGGTCCTCAATACCGAATAATAATTCAGTAACTAGTAAAACAACAAACATAAAAAATGCGATTCCAGAACCAATCATCCTCCATTGACCAGAAGTTACTGTGTTTATCTTCTCTGGAATTAATTTGAAGTCGCCACCAATCACATTCCTCAAAGATTCGTCCATTGCAATTTGCATTTCTTTCGCAAGATTTGGAACAGTCTGTATCTTTATGCTTCCTTCCCTATCAACTTCACATTCTAGTACCCCGGGTTGGCGTCTAAAGATTCGTGGTAACGCTTTTATCGGTACTGAATGCCTTGCAGCAATCGCACTCGACTTAACTCCTGCTATTTGCATAAACGGGACATTTGGAGGATTGCCGAGTGAGCGCAAAACGGCAGATGCCTCAGAAAGATTGCCCTTTTCAAAATCCACGTCTATTGTTACAGTTCCGTCAGTAGCGCTAACGAGTGAAGTGTTGACATGCCCCAGTCTATTCAGTGCACTCATAGCTTTAGCAGCGCAATCTGGACAATCCATGTCTTGAATTGGCCAAGTTATACTTTGATTACCACTGTACTCGGCAACAACCTGCATATCAAGGGATTCTGCTTCTTCGGGAATTATACTATCATACAGTGGTTTCAGACTCTTAGAAAGCGGTTTACTTGTCTTACGAGGCTTGACCTCCGGAATAGGAGATGTCAAGTCCTCGAGGGACAGGAATTCTTCGTCCTCTTCCTGCACAATTGACTCTGAGAAATCATCAGTCAATAATCCTCCCATCGCAAGCGTATTGAAGAAAACCTACCAGCGCCAACTATGCAATGGATACCTAAAGGCTGGAAACCTAAGGCTATTGCAGTTGATATTGACGGTACAATTACTGATTACAATAAGAAATTGCACCTAGAAGCAATTCAATCTCTGCGACGCCTTGAGGAATCTGGTATTCCAATTATTCTCGCAACTGGAAACGTCAGAGCGATTACCTACGGCTTGTGGAGATTCATTGGAGCAAGTGGCCCAATGGTATGTGAGAATGGCGGCGTTGTTTGGCATCCAGATTGGAATGAGCCTATTGTTCGCGCCGACGGAGAAAGAGCAAAGGAGTGCGCGATAAAAATGTCAAAAGACATTGAAATCGATCCTCAGGGAATAACTACGAATGCGTGGAGAGAATCTGAATGGTGTTTATTTGCTGATGAAGATTTAGATGCAGTAAATGATTGGGTTGAAAATTCAGAATATTCTGATTTGTCTGTAGTTCGCACTGGTTTCGCAATACACTTGATGGAACCGCATTTATCCAAGGGAGAAGGACTCAAAGTAGCTTTAGAAAAGATGGATTTGTCCCCTGGTGATGTTCTTGCTGTAGGAGATGCACCTAACGACATCCCTATGTTTCAATTAGTTGGGCATTCTGTTGCTGTCGGTGGATGTTTTGACACCCTTGCAGCGGTTGCTAAGGTGATCTCTCCTCACCCACATGGTGATACATTCAAGCCCCTAGTAGATTCAATCCTTAACACAGACTAAGCGATTAATTTTCGAATGCCGGAGGTAGGATTTGAACCTACGAAGCATTTCGCAGCGCATCTTGAGTGCGCCCCCTTTGACCACTCGGGTACTCCGGCTTGACTCGGGCGCAGAGTTCATCAAACATCATTCTTCCTCATCGAAAAAGGACTGATTATTTCTACGAGAATTAGCAATGAAGAGCAATATTCCAGCAATGAAAACCGACAAAACCGAGAGACCGAGAAGCGTTGTTTGAGAATTAGCACCATCATCAACTCTAACCTGAACATTTGAAATTGGCACAGGAGTCAAATCTTGGCCATCCAATCGTAAATGCAATCCAAGTTCACCCTCTTGCCAGGCTTCAACTTCGAAAGTGTAAACAAAATCCATGTTAACAAGTAATGTGAAATTGACTCTTTCCAATTCTTTCCCATTACCATCGAACAGTGTCAAGTTTGATTGCCCTTCAAGCAAGCCAATATTCTTAATTTTACATTGGATTGTAATGATATCGCCCACATTTGGTCTGTAGGGAGTGGTGAGAATATCCTCTAATTCTGGCTCGTAAGCTATCCAGCGAATAATTGTCTCAATAGGCTCAACATTACTAGTCCCAATGCCAATAATCGGACGGCCTGAAGCATCTGAACCCTCAAACCAAACCATCAAGAAATCGCCTTTTTGTAAATCTGCAGAGGTGTTCATATTGATTACTGCAGAGTACAAATTGGATCTCACACTCTGAAATTCAACGGGAATAAATGCAGAACCTTGTGAATTTTCGACTATCCTTCCTTGACGCACATGATTCCAATTCATGATTAATGGGTCTGAATTTAATCCATGGTCATCAGTCATCGTAACCTTGATTTGCACTTCTTCTAATTCATCTGAATCAATAGTTACCAAATGTCCACTTGATACCACAATCACTGGTGAGGAATCGTCGATGACTATGTCTATGTCATCTCCAGTTGTAGTATGATTGTACACGCTACTAAGCTTGACTAGCATTTTAATTTGTGAACCATACAATGCTGAATCGAAAACTATTCGTTTGATTGAGGAACCATCACTATTCAGGGAATTAGTGGATTGAGTTGAACCATTATTTCCGACTAAGTCAATTGTATAAGTCGTACTGAATGGCAAATTTTCAGCAGGAATCTCATAACCCATATGGAATGCTGTAACTTCTATGTCAACAATATCTTGCCCATGAATATATGCTATCCTATCTATGAATTCACCAAGTGGCGCTACCTTGTCAACAGCATCTACAATACGTAACTCGATTCCACTATGTATCGACCAAGACTGAACATTTATCGATGTGAATAATGCATCCAGAGGTGCGTTTTCGTCCCACAAACTCAGGGAAGGAATGTTTGTGACTCCCGCTAGTTCTTCATCTAAATCCCATCTTAACTCAAAGTCAAAATACACATCCCAGGTATTTGCTTGCCATCTTTGTACTGCTTGGATGGTTGGTGGTTTGATAAAACAACCAACATCATGAACAACTTCTCCACTCCAAGGTGTCCATTCTATCCAGCACATTCCTTCGTCCTTGGAAAGTACGACCCTCATCATATCAATGGATTCAATTCCGTTTTCATCTGAAACTGTGAAGTTGAACCTGTGAGTATTTCCTGGCAATAATTTTTCATCAATTTTGTCTAGACCTATCGATTCTCCATTAATCCAGGTAGAATATCTTGGTTGAACATGTACCCTAGCATATGGTTGTTCAGCATCTCCGCCTCCAACTACAGGGTTACCTGCTAAGTCATTGCCCGAAATGTAAACATCAAGCCAACCTGTTTCTTCGGATGATAGCGGGACGCTGGACTCATCAATTAGTGGCAGATCAATTATCGCGTATGTCGCACCAATTGGTGTAAGGAAATCGATAGACTCCCACCCTCTGCCACTCCTATTGTAATACAATTCCATTTTTGCAGGAAGGCCATTATCATCCGAAAGTTCTAGTTTCAAAGGAATATCTTGCCCGGGGTGCCAAACGTGGCCATCTGCAAGTTGATTGCCTCCCGGTGCATCGATTTCTAAGGAGATAACCTCTGAATTATTGACATCCAGTACCAGCCTGACATATTGAGAATTTGATGTTGCATCATTAGCTGTATTTGATTGAGAGTCTCCGATATTTTGCAATATCGGCACAATAGTCAACTCTGAACCACTAAGTTCGGTATCGTTAGGTGTGGTCAACGATGTATTGAATTTCCCATTGGAATCAATTACCGTTGAAGTGCTGGCCAAAATCTGTTCTCCATCTAATAATCTTAGAACCACATCAACATCTTCTGATGAAGGATTAATTCCATCCAAACCTGAATATCTTACTTCTCCTGAAACAATGATTTCTTTGTCACCCATCACATTTAGTGGCCACAGTGGATTGGAAAAATCATGCAACGCACGACTATCTGTCCAAGCGTTCAATGAAATTACTTCAAGGTCGTTTGTAGATGCGGCATATTGTGCAGAACCTGAAACTGCCATAACAGGACCTAAGGTCATTCCATCAGCATTTGAAGCCGATACAAACCAATACAGACGGGCATTATCATCAAGCAACCATTTGCCCTGTACTGACCAAGTTACATTCTGTCCATCCCATGAACTGTTAGCAGAATCTAAAGCAAGCACTCCTGCTCCTGAATTCTGGATGAATCTACCACCTGTGTCTAAATTATCGAGAGTTAGTTCAGCGATTGCATCATTGATGTTTTGACTTGGGGATATCTTGAGTTTAATCGATTCCAAAGCAGGAGTATTGGCCAGAATTATGTGGCTTGATGTTGCAGATTGAATCAAACCTGGTCTGAAGGTTTGTTGAGGTAAATCGATCCATGTGTCGATTATCGATTTCTCGTGTGTAATCTTGCCATCAAAGATGATACCGCCCACATCTGAAGAGATAGTTACCGGCATAGTTGATGTCAGATCTTGGTTTGGAACAAATAACTCAGAAAGTGATGAATTAATTGTGACCGAATGCTCGAATCCTGAAATATAATTCAACGATAGCAAGTTGAATGAGGTCACCTCATTTGCAGAGAAATGGAAATTGTATTGAGTCATGTAATGAGCAATACCTGAGTTTTCAATCCATACATTCTCCTCACTCAAAGATGGAGTTTGTGAGCCATTGGTCAAAAATTTGAGTGCACCATTGTAGCAATGTAGATTTTGTCCACAAGTCCAGACTTGCTGTGAAAGGTTCCTCGCAGGAAGCAAAATTGAGAAATTTAGAGATTGTGAATAATTCATAGAGAATCCTGATTGATTAGATAGAAGGATTTCAACTCCATCTACTTCCAAGGAATGTATCTCATTCGTATGATGGAATACGCCATCCCACGCCCAATCGACGATACTGTCGTCACCTAGGTCGACACTTGGATTATGTGGAGCCAGTAGACTAACGGGCTCGATTTTAATCCAATCGAACTCCTCGCCTCCTTGAATCCTAATCTCGAGGTTTGTTGCTTGAGATGGCCCAAAATTATTCACCAATGCATCTCCACATTCTGCCTCATCGATTATGCTTGATTGAACATTTACTGGTACTGAAGGGTAAACCAATACAGGGATTCTACCTGAAATCGAATGCATTCGTGCTGAAATATTACCTTCACACTCTAAGATTACATTGCTGTATGGCCTCCATGAAGGCGATTCAATTTGCAAGATATATTCTGAAGAGTTAGAAGTTGCAAGACTTGGATTGATTACCCAACTAGGTAAATTTGGATCTATTCTTTGAAGCATATCTAGATTGAAATATTCGGTTGCACCATGGTGCAGAATCTTTACTCTGGGAGTCAGTGTTTCATTTGAAGTGGACATACTCAGTCTAAACTTCAATTGTGGATACTCCCATGCCGCTATATTCAAATCGAATGGTAGTGACAAATTTTGATGTCCTTCGATTATGTTGTCGTTAACATCTAGAATGTCTACAGTAATGTTAGTCTCATCTGGCATTTCATACAGTGAAGTCAATCTTGCCCAGCCAGATTCATCAGCATTAATCACTGGACTGGTCCAAGTTCCATTAGCACGGAATCTGTCGATGATTATTCCAGCATCATCGATATACCAGCCATCTTCTTCCACATACTGGTCTGTAAAGAATGAAAATCTGACTCTAACATCATTACCTGCAAGGTGAGATATATCCCCACTGACTCTACTGAATGTGTGATTGGAATTCGAAGTACCACATCCGTTAGCTACTGATGAGCCGTCGAAAATTCCCAATCCATAAAATGGTGAATTCGGATTAATTTGGGAGACTCGTTCGTAGAAACCAGAGATATTGCCTCCATAGTGTTGCCAAGACAGCCCATCATCTGTAGATGTGAAGATTGACCCTCCATCCCATGCTGCTTCTGTACATACCCAATGATTGAATGTCAACCTTGCAGTTGCTCCATCTGGAATGTGATAGACTGGTGAAATCAAGTGCGTGTAGACATTATTCGAATATATTCCATCAAGATTAATCCCCATACCTTTGTTACCACTTGGCCAAGATGTGGAATTGGGACCATATCCGTTGCTATTGTCAATCATCCCCCTCTCCCAAGAAGTAGATCCACGAATATGATCTACTCTCCAACCTGAAGGCAGCCCTTGTACTGCCTCGAAGGAGTCGAACTCTGACCACGGGCCATTGTGTCCTTCCCAGTTCACATGTTGCCAGTCGTTTGCGTATCCTGGCACGGATTCTAGAGTATGACTAGAATTATCGGTGAAATTTTCGAGTAAGCGTGTTTGCATGGTTTGAGTACCAACCGCTGACAGAACTCGCAAATCATCAATCATTATGCCTTCCCAGCCATCGATTGCACTACCGCCATGATTGACTGAGCCATCGGTTGTTACTCTGAATTTCAGTAAGGTGTTTGAGGCATTGGCATGACCTGCTGCCCAGTGAGGGAAAGGATGCAATAATTGTCTCCACCCGTATGATTGCTGATTGTACGTCGTACCACCATGAGGGATTCCATGTGCAGGAACACCGGGTAGCGGACTCATTATTGTCCAAGATGTTCCATTATCCTGTGATATCATGACAACTAAGTTATCGTAATTTCCACCTTGGATATCCCAATTAGCCCAGTAATTTAGCTCCAATGGAGCACTAAGGCCAGATACATCAACTGGAACGATTAGTGTCCCATCTGCATTAGCCGAATACTGACCACTAGTATTGCCGTGGAACCATGCAGCCAGTGGTTCTCCTTCGTTAGAAATGTTGAATGAATCAATGAACATGCCTTCTGATGGATTAGATTGGTTGAGAGTCTTAACATAGAATCTAAACCCAATAGTGCTTGCGTTCTGAGCAATTGAATCTAGAGAATATTCCTCTTCAACCCAGCCCATCGTAGTTCCAGACCAATTATCCAATGACTGCCAATTGAGGCCGTTGTCCGTAGTATAGTGTAATTCGGCAATGTCTCCAGAATCCAAAGAGTTCCAGCGATCGAATGTTAGATTGAAATATCTTACAACGTCAGGCATCTGCCAAAATTGTGACCTGATGAACCCTTCAGAGCCTGGGGGGATAGAACCGTTAGTACCAGCGGCGTAGTCGCCAGATGTCGCGTTTTCCGGGCCATATGAGACATTTGACAAATTAACAGGCATCCAGAACTCATCACCTTGGGATGACCAAGATGCAAATTGAGGTTTACTCGATTCAAAGTCAGTCATTTGACCATATGTTGAATTGGTTGCCAAAATTAAATCCCCATTTGTGGTTAGATACGAAGTTCCGTTTACACTACCTTGCGAAAAACCGGATGCTTCTCCTGACCAAAGTGTACCGTTATCACCGGACTCCACCCATTTGGGTTCGATTGAAAATTCTGATGAAGTAATTGTGGAATTGGTTGGAATATTGAATCCATCATATGTTGAATTTGATGGAGATTGACCAGCGTCGTCTGGTGAATAACTAGGGCCCTGCCAAGTTGCTACATCTGCTGCCGCCCACGGGGCTAACAACATCAGAAACACAAGGATGAAGGCTTGTTTAATTGGGTTCACCGTCGGTGAACCCAGCGTCAAATGGTTTGAAACTTCGTTTTCTATGTTCACTAATTTCGCTGAAGGGTTGATAGGGGTCCCGCGCCACGATGAGAAGCATGGCCGAGCGGACCTTCCTTAATCCATCTCAGGCCAAAGAGATAGAAGAACAACTATTTTCTACACTTAGACAACAGGTAGGTCGAAGTGTACCAATGCCTCTGCCAAGGACCGATTTCTGGTCAAAGGTGGGCCAATTATTAGATACAATCGAAATGGAAATCCATGAAGTCTACAAGACAGTAGGTCCGTCTCTTAAGATGCAAACAATGCAAAAACGTCAAGCAAATATTAGACGCACTGCATCTGAGCTAGCAAGAAAAAGAATGGTTGCAATGATGCAGCACTCTGCCAGCATGGCATTGCGTACCGAAGGTTCCCAGGGTCAAGACTTAGCAGCAATGGATTGGTCCAGACATGACCCTGCTGAGAGAGAGTTTTATTCTAACGCAACTGAACAGTTGAACAAATTCAAGCAGACCGTTAATTGGAACTCCATGCAAAGAGGTATTGCGGCAGAAGGACTACTGGATGAACCCGTACTAGCTGCTGGAACTACACAACTGGATTCATTTGTACCCGAAAGTGGAGGACTAACTGGCCAAGGCCCGCCGACTATCGCCTTGGAAGATAATAGCGAACCTCTACCAGAGGCAGAGGATGATGAAGAAGAACTTCTAGCTAAGGCGGAAGAGTTCCCAGAATTAGTTGGTTCTCAACCAGTTACAGAGCCAACAATAGAAGATATGGAAATCGGTCAAAATCATGCTGCAGCAATGGAATTAGCACCTTCGAAGAAGAAGGAAGAAATGGATTTCGAAGCTTGGGCAGCAGCCGAGGCAGAATCTGAACCACAGATAGAAGTTGTAGAGGAGGAAGATCTCCAGCCTGTTCAAGGTGAGCTTCTAAGAATTAGAGTGATTCAGGCAATGGACGAACCAATCATCACAATCGACGGTGAAATCACACTAGGTGCTGGTGACGTATTATTCTTAGATGAAATGACTGCAAACTATCTAGTCGATTCAGGCGTTGCTGAACTAGCAGAGCTTTGAAGGAATTAAAAAAAAAGATGAGTAGACGGCGAGTGGAGAGATAGTTTGTAACTATCCTCGCCGTCTACTCATCGGGGTTAGCGCAATATTGCGCCCCTGACATTGTCAGTTTCAATTCATCGAGCGCATCGATAATTCGATGCTGACCGTATCTGGAATTGGAATACGAGCGACCTGTCGCAGAGCGCTCTCGTCCTTTCCACTAGTGATGTCCATCTCTAGGAGGCGCTTGTGAATGCGCATTTCCCAGTGGTCATATGTTTCACTACCCTCACCATCTGGAGCCTTGCGGCATGGAACCACAAGGCGTCGAGTTGGTAGAGGAATTGGTCCTCTCAGACTGATGCCTCCGTTGTCGCAGATTGTCTTAATCTGGGACGCGACTGCATCGATATCGCGATGATTTTCGCCAGTTAGTTTGATGATGGTCACTGCTGCCATGACTTGCACCTCTCTTCCAGTTGGATCGTAGTCCTATCGGAGCTCAAACTCACTTCTTCTCGATCTTAATACAAACGCCAGCAGCGACGGTCTTACCCATGTCGCGGATAGCGAATCGTGAAAGTTCAGGGAATTCACTCATTGCTTCAATTGCCATTGGCTTTGTTGGTTGGAAACGAACCAAACATCCGTCACCTGTCTTCAAGAATGACGGGTTTGCTTCCTTCTGTCCCTTAGAGGTCTTCTCTAGTAGTTCCATGAACTTGACAGCAACTTGTGCAGTGTGAGCGTGGAATACTGGTGTGTAACCAACAGATACAGCCTTTGGAATGTCCATCAACTGAATTTGTCCAACGAAGTGCTCGTCGTGACGAACGTATGTTGGTTCAGTATCAGAATATCCAGCAACGTCACCACGGCGGATATCGTCAGAAGCAAGGCCACGTACGTTGAATCCAACGTTGTCACCTGGCTCTGCCTTGTCTACCATTGTGTGGTGCATCTCGATGGACTTGACTTCACCGGATTTCTGAGATGGGTTGAAGACTACAGTCTTTCCAACATTCAGAGTTCCTGTCTCAATCTTACCGACTGGAACAGTACCGATACCGGAGATCTTGTAGACGTCCTGAATTGGTAGGCGAAGTGGCTTATCGACTGGCTTGTTTGGCATTTCAGCTGCATCGATAGCCTCGAATAGTGTTGGTCCAGAGTACCATGAACAGTTTCCTGACTTCTCGAAGACGTTGTCTCCGTTTAGACTGGATGCTGGAATCATTGGAATGCGGTCTAGTTGTCCGCCGAATCCTGCCATCTTTAGCAAGCCGGTGACTTGTGAACATGCTTCCTTGTACTTGTCTTCTGACCAGTCAACACCGGAAATATCCATCTTGTTGACGTGGACAATCAGTTCGGATACACCCAATACCTTAGCAAGGAATGCGTGTTCCTTAGTCTGAGCGTTAACACCGTCGTTAGCTGCACATAGCAGAACTGCTGTGTCTGCTTGGCTAGCACCGGTGATCATGTTCTTTACGAAGTCACGGTGACCTGGAGCATCGATGATGGTCCAGTAGTACTTCGGTGTAAAGAACTCCTTGTGTGCGACATCGATTGTGATACCGCGCTCGCGCTCTTCCTTTAGACCGTCCATAACGTAAGCAAGTCCGAATCCGGCCTTACCCGCTTCAGCGGCTAGTTTTTCGTTCTTCTCAATTACGTGCTCTTCGATGTGACCAGAGTCTAGAAGTAGACGGCCTACAGTTGTAGACTTTCCGTGGTCAACGTGTCCGATAAACACAATGTTGCGGTGTGGTTTACTCTTATCTTCCCATTGGGATGGCATAATGCTCTCTCCTTAGCAGTCCGCCGACATTCCTCCCCTATTTGAATACCGCGACGCGTTANCATCTTTGTTGGGGTAGAATTGTATAGACAAAATGGGGCCCAGTACTTCATTTGTAAATCAGCCGAATTGTGAAAGATTCGATATCTAAATCATTGACCATTTCATTCCTAACAGTGAAGGTCCATTCGCCATCTTTCCACTGACTTTCTGCAAAGTGGTAAGAGCCNGTAAATTGTAACCAAACGCAATCGGTATCGGAATCACAATCGCCACCATGGCTTCTTTGTTCAACTCCAATGCTGCTAGTATTGCCTGCTTCTTCATCAGTTGAATTGAACCCGTACAAATCGATCTTTGCTCTACAGTTNTTACCATCACCAGGCACTACATCTGTACAATCACTATCTTCCTTGGGGTAAACTAATTCNCCAGAAGCTCGCTTGATTGTATTCCCTGAATCCATATTTTGAGTTGAAGGGAACGAGAAATCAATATCTATTGGGTTGTTGGAAGTATTTCCTCCAATGGAGAATTCCGTCCATTTTCCAACATAGTTGACATAGACTATTGTATCATCTGTACTAGACAACCCAGCCCCATTGATTACTGTCAGTGCAATTTTGTATTCTCCGGGTTCGAGTTCCTTCCATTCGACTGTCTCTCCCGTGAGGTCAGCGTCATTTTCTGGGTCGCCATCTCCATCCTCATCTCTCTCTAGATTCAAATCCCAGTTGTACTCTGCAATGTAATCGTCACATCCTTGGCTGTCATCTTCACATGGTTCTGAATCAGAGGCATCAAGAGTAACGGTTGTTGTCGCTAAAACAGATTTGCTGGAAGTGCTCTTATCCATTTCACAAATGTAGACAATGTAGAAATTTCCTGAATTTACAGCATCTCCATCACAGTCCGTCGTAGGAGAATATGAACCAGGATCTGCAGCTGGCTCTTGGGCATCAGCATCGATTACCTTGATTGTACGCGTTTGCGAACTAGAATCTGTTCCATCGGATATTGTGAGTGTCACGTCATAACTTCCAGCGTTGGAGTAAGTCCATGTTGCGATTCTACCAGTCTCGTCGTACGAGCCATCACTATCAAAATCCCATTTGTAAGTCAGGCCACCTGCGGGCAAGGATGCTCCCCCGTCGAACTCTATTTCCATATCAGTTCGAATGTTATTATCGGGCTCATAATCGAAGATTGCTTCTAGTTGAGAAGTTGTTGATTCTTCGCTTGAAAGACATCCAGCAAGGCTGGCGGAAACAAACATCAGTACCATGAAAACTGGCTTCATCACTACAGGGTGACGCCCTTATCACATTCAATGCTTGCCCTTCTTGTTCAATATATCAGAAGGAGAATAGGGATGTTTGACGATTGCCGGAAAGCAAATCCTTCGCTGTCCAATTAAACGCTTCAGTCACCCTTCCAAAAGCGGTAGCAAGGCGGTCGGCATAGAACTGCCCATCATAACTTGTGACTGGATCTTCTTCCAACCAGGGCTGTATTTCCATCGGCCTATTCCTGGCATTGGTCACTATGTATGCAATTTTCATCCCAGGCGTGAACGGTAGGCCTTTCTCAATTATGGCTCTAGCCGCACGAACCTGAATCATCGAATCCGGATTTGCATAGTCCTTGGTAAAATCCCATGCTGCCCTACGTTTGTCCCACCGACCTTTGCAAGATTTGCTCATAATCAGGTCTCTAACTGGGACCTCCCCATTCTTGGCTGCGGCTATGGTCTCTATTGCGAGATTAATTGCAGCCTCTGAATCATCTGCTAATACATGTTTGAAAATTTCTTTCATCCCATCGGTTAGGTATCGGAAAGAGTCAGTTCGCTGAGTTTCATATCCTTTAACCATCATCACTTCTTTTGGCCATACAACTTGACCGACATACCTCTTTTTTGCACCATGGCTAAAGAAGACTGACATTCCGGTTTCGAATTCTAATTCTGCACTCTCCTCACTGAATCTTTCTGCAGTGCTGTGGCCGAAATCAATCATTGCTTGCTTTGGATCTTCTACTCCATCAACTGGCGTCTTGACGAAGATTGAATCAGTATCAGAGTACACGACATGTTGGCCTTCGTCGCCTAATTTGTGGATGATTGTCTTGATGTTCTTTCGAGCCCAAGCGGTAATTGATTCGCCTAATTGGCGATGTGTAAATCGGTAAAATCCACTTGCAAATACTCCATAAAATGAATTCATCAGAATCTTGACCGCATACTGCATTTGGTCGTGGTAAGACTGGGTAGCACCGTCTTTGGATTCTCGCATTCCTTTCTTGTGGACATCCCTTTGCGACATCAAATCCTCGAGCAACGTAGGAACCATTCCTCGCCTTCCGCTTTCATTGCGGAATCTCGCACCTGTCGGAGATTCATACACTTGTTCTGTTTCGTCAGGTTGGTCTGTACTCCCCTCATCAATTCTAGTAGTATAGCAGATATTTTTCCCAATCATGATAGAAGGATACATCGATTTGAAATCTAAAATTGCGACCCATCTATGGAGGCCTGCTTCAACATCGTGAACATATCCTCCCTCGATTTGTCCTTCCTTTTTGTCGGCTGAACCAGTTAGAGGTACACCGATCGAATTGCGATCAGCCATGCGAATGACTAGTGAATCAATAAGCTGTGAAGTGGTTCCGTTAGCACTGGTATCTAAGGCAACTTTAGCTACTGCTGCAACCGCTTCTTTGCGCCGGAAAGCCTGTATTTTGTGCATTATATCCAGTGGTAGTTCGGCATCTCTTAGACAATATTCCAAGACTTCATCGGGACGATTTGCCCACTCTTCATCCATCTTCGATGCATCTACATCGATTTTTTGCATGTCTTCATTGTCAGGGAATAGTAGCCTTGAGACAAATTTCAGTGTCTCTCTTTGCGGCCTTAGCGCTTGACGAGCTTGCCACCATGCATCCATTACACAGCGACCTGCCAAATTCCAAGCTCTTGCAGTTCCACGAGTCGGAATTAGAGTATCTCTGCGCCTGCCTTCTTCGGTATCAGCAACTCTCCCCCATCCCATAACTTGCGCTCTGAGGGATTTGTTTGACTTCGCAATTAAATTAGCTCTGTCAACGATTCTACCCATATCGAAATTATCAATATTGTATCCTGTAATTATGTCGGGGTCGCTTTTCCTAACCAGTTCAGTCATCTGTTTCAAAATTGACTCTTCATCATCAGCAAAGGTATGGTGAGTCCTCTCCCCAGTACCCATGTCTTCGATTACTGCTGCTGCACAAAGTATAGTATCGTGAGCGATTGAGGTTTCCAAATCGAATGAAAATATCTTGAACGGGGCAGGGAACGGGTCACAATGTGAAACATCATCCATGGTAATGTCCAAGCAAACATCAACAGGGTGCTCGGATTCAACTGTTTCACCTTCAACTGATACATGCATGGAAAGGTCTCCATCCAAAAAGAAGCGATTAACGAATGGAATATCTCCTGACAAGATTGTCCATTTTGCCTTGAGTGATTCGCGAAGTTTTGGAACCATGAATGGTTGAGCAACATACACTTTCCAAACTGGTTTAACACCAAGATATGTCCACTTCATTTCTGGTCCGACTATTTCGGTAATTTCCTCATGGTCTTCAGGCAACTGTGGAGTGTTTTCAGAACCCTCCCAGCGTCCATGGGGAGTGATTTCAAACCACGGCCTGACTCCTTTAACCCGCAATAAGACCGATTCACTAGTGCGTGCGCGCGCCCACAGTTCCATGATTGTAGAATCATCTTGTGAAACATATCGTCCAGTGATAATCGCCACATCACCGGACCAGCGCATAGTAAATCGAAAGGTCAGTAGGTCAACAACTTGTCGAAAGTGCGTGTAAAGAGAATTTTCGCACAATCATTGAATACCGCCGAGCGGTGGTCGTCCATGATGAGCGAAGCACCGGTTGATTGGGACACCCTAACATTCTCGATGACCGAGACTGATTTCATGTACATGACAAAGACTGAAATCGATGCACCGTGGGAGCCCGGAGAAATGCGCCCCTATGGCAATATCTCAATCTCTCCGGCCGCTGGAGTAATGAATTACGGACAGGGTTTGTTCGAAGGAATGAAAGCTTACAGGACTGCTGCCGGAAGAGTTGTTTTGTTTAGGCCGGAAGAGAATGCTCGCAGAATGCAAAGAGGCGCTGATAGACTCAAGATGCCACCTGTTCCAGAATCGATTTTCATAGACGCAGTTGAACAGTGTGTTCAACAAAATTCTAGATGGATTCCTCCAATGGGCAAGGGTGCGTTGTATGTGCGCCCTTTACTGAATGGTAGTGGTCCTGTGCTCGGTGTTGCCCCTGCACCTGAATACACTTTCATGGTCTATGTAACACCAGTTGGACCTTACTTCAAAGGCGGAATGTCTTGCATCAAGTTACTGATTAGTGACGAACACCATC
>PAQE01000008.1 GCA_002709705.1 Methanobacteriota archaeon
AAGAAGATTAGAATGTCAACGATTAGGAATGGCATGCACAATACCAATCCAGCCCATTGCCATAAGGGACCCAAGTATGTCCGGCCTATTGGGTCGATGAATGTGGTGAAGATGTATCGATAAGGGGCAACGATAAGTTGCAGTGTAAAAACAAGGATGGCTACAATTATGGCTGTAGGGTCTAACATCGCTGTCCACTAATACTGAGAATTGTTAACCAACTTATAACAAAAACTCCGGTTTTGTTTCTGTAAAAGAGAATAGAATGTTAAACCAATTCTCGAACATTTATCTCAATACTCATTGGGATTACTGCATCAGCATGTTCTTCTTCAGCAGCTGCGTCCTCTTGGTTTTCATTGGCAATGCTAGATACTACAGAGTTCTTTCTCTTGGAATTCAGATAACTAACAACACAAATAATAATCATAATGATGATGAAGAATACTAGCGTGAATAATGGAATGAAGTCGTCAAGACTTGGAAGATCAAAACTGTTCTTTGATTCAACGTTTTCTTCATCACCATCGCTAACCCAGACAAAATCTTCGTCTGAATTGGTTTCCTCTACCCATTCACATGAGTAATCCATTCTCGTTGCGTTAGCATCATAGTTTTGAGCAGTGTAGTCAGTACATCCAGGAATGAATTCAATATTAGCGTCATAAATCCAAGTATGGATTCCTTGCTCACGTAGATCTGCTGCAAGGATAATTTTGTTACCGTCAGGGCTCCAATCTAATCCCTCAATTGATGCGCAATTCCAACCATCGCAATCATACGGCCTTGTGACGCTAAACCAATCGAGTACATCGCTTGTAATAGCGTCATAAATGAGTACACTAGAACCGTGATTGCCATTACCGTCGTTGGCTATTGCGAATTTAGTTGAATCTGGAGACCATGCTATTTCATTACATGCACTGTTGTGTTGATACCAATAATTTGTTTCAGAAGTGGAAAGTTCCCAAAGCATACTAAGATCTGTTGAATTAAACAGTGCAACATCACCATCATCAGTGCAAGCAGCAATCGTATTTCCATCAGGTGAAAACTCGAGTGATTCTGCTCGATAGTAAACCTCACTTTGGTTAACAAATAACTGGGAATCTAAATCGTAAATGCTGATGAATCCTAAAAGGTTCCATGCCAAGGTCATTTTTTTTGAATTAGTACCCCAAGATATGTAGTCGTATGTGTTACAAAGGAAAGTGCAGTCATGTGAGGAATAGTTTAGGAATTTCTCTCCATTGAGTAAATCGTAAACTACGATTTCATTCCCTAGGGCAGCACCCAGGAAACTACCATCAGGACTGTATCCAATATCGTAATTCGTATTGTAATAATGAGTCCCGAGGGTAGTAAATTCCTCACTTTCGAGATTGTAAGTGATTACAGATGATGTCCACCTAACTGGCCATCCTCGGTCTGACAAATCGTCAGTAACTATCATTGCGAGATGGCTACCGTCTGGCGCCCAATCAAGATCAACAACCCAGCCTCCCGTGAATTGTGAAATCGTTTTATTTGCAGCATGTGTTGTTGAAACTGTAGCAGTGGTCCATATTTTGATTGTGCCATCATGGTGTGTTGCATAAAAGACCCCATCTGGACTGAACTTAACAAAAGATGGTTCGTGTTGACGAATAAGTGCACCGTGAATGTAGCCCTGCCAGTATTCGTGCCGGAAACTCCCGTTCTCAGAGCCCGAATAAGTGCAAGAGCCATCATCATCAGTAGCGTTAATATCGAAATTGTTGGCATTAGAATTAGTGCATCCATCTACTTCGTCGTAATCTAGAACCCCGTCATCATCAAGGTCAAAATCGCAAGTTCCATCGTCTTCAGTAGCGTTTTCATTGAAATTGTTTGCAGAAATATTTGTGCAACCACTCACATTAGATGTCTCATTTCCTTGGGATGAAAATGAGATTTGTGTCTGTTCCAAATCGTCACTGCTACCCCCATAAATCGGAGAATAAATACTCACTAGAAAAACAAGGATAACAACGGACATTGCTGTTTTTCCCATGCACAGCGCTAGGATTTCAGTTTTATAATAAAAATCCCGGTTTTATGTACTTTAATTAATTGTGGTACTAGTTTATCTTGATCCAAACACTAGTCCACCATCCGTCATAATACTGACCGGAGGAATCTACGATTGATAACATAATGTAACTATAATTAGAATGGTCATTCGAATACCAATGAATGTTAGTAGAGAAATGACCAGTACTGTTTGTTTGAATTGTTGTGTAATTCCAGCTTTGTGAACTGCTTTCGTAAATTCCAATACTCAAATAGTGATTTTCAATCAAAACCTTACCAGTCAGCAGGTAAGCCTGGTCAAGTTCTGCAACGGAACAAGGAATATCACTTGTCAAAACCACTCCTCTAAAGTAAAACAAATCATGTGGGCAACTCGAATAATCAATACTCGAACTTAGAGTTGTGTTAGTGTTTTGTGAGATTACATTTAGTCCTGCAAATGGTATTCCATCGGATATGTTTCTTAGTTCTTCAAATAGAATCATTATCGAATCTCCATTTCCAAATCCATTAGAAATTTCGAGATGCAAATGAGCCTCTGTACTGTATCCTGTATTGCCGATTTTTCCAATTTGGTGACCTGCTCCAACTGATTGACCAACTTCTACATCAACCGAATATTGTTGTAAGTGAAGATAATATGAAAAACTGAAATCGCCGTGATCGATAACCACATAATTTCCATGCGTACAATTCTCAATCGTAATTCCTTCATCGATGCAATTAATGTTGGAATCCTCCTTGATAGACCTAATTTTTCCAGCTTTGTACGCTACTACTGGTGTTCCTTCACTCATGAAGAAATCTACAGAATACATCGAATCATCTTGATGAGTGAAACCACCTCTGTAAGATTGACCGATTGAAACATTTGCTCCATTTTCAAATGGAATCATCCCCCAAATAGAATTTCGACTAACACATTCTCCTTCATGTAAAACTGTACTCGCAGTGTCACAATCAACTAAAGATGCTTCTAATTCGATTATTTGCTGTAACAAATCAGAAACTGTCGAATTTGTCGAATCCCAACCTGCAAGATAAGAATCGATTGTTGAGTTAGTTGAATTCCATCCGCTAAGATAAGAATCAAGAGTTGAATTAGTTGAGCCCCATTCTAGTAAATAAGAATCTAGAGTTACATTTGTAGAATCCCAACCTGAAACTAAATCGGCTATGATTGAGCTCGCTTGAAGTAAAAGAGACTGATTTTCTGCAAGTGAGTTTTGTAGTTCCTGAATCGTATTGTTTGAGTTTTCAAGCAAGGCTTGTAACTCTGCATTAGAATTGTTTGAATCTTCTAGCATCAATAACAATGAATTACGATTTGCTTCTTCGTAAATTAGACCTTCTTCGAGGTTAGAGATGTAGTCTGCTGCATCTGAAATTGCATCTTCAAGACCATCAATAGTTGCTTCATAAGAAGACATCTGAGTTTGCATCGACTCAATGGTTGAATTCTTTTCATCAAGTTGCTTTTCTAGATCTGCGACTTGAGTTTCGTATTCGGAATTGTCACCCTCTTCTGAACTTAAACAGCCAGCAAGTGAACCTGTAACAATCAAAACAGCGAATACAATGGAATGTATCCCTTTCATGTTTATCGAATAATGGCATGGTCGTTAAACAAATCGCTACAATATGCTCATTTCAAAATAATCGAGTTAATAAGAAACGGTTCAGCCGGCAAATCGCTCCGGTAATGGAGCGAGCGTTTTCCGGAGTGGGCGAGGGGTCGCCCGTTTGTACACGCTCGTTCCACTCATTGTGAATTGACCCATTCAGAGTAATCTGCGGATGCATCACACTCATGTATGACAATTTGGGGCACATCATATGGGTGCTCTTCCTCAATCTTGGAAATGACTGATTGCTTATTGGAATCAGAGACCTTGACTTGCAAAGACCATTCTGTATCTGATTGAACTTGTCCTTCCCACTTGTAGGTGGATGATACCTTGTGGTGTTGCACACATGCAGCTCCAGACTCGACCAATGTCTGAGCAAATGAAGTGACTTCGAATTCTCTCCATGAATCTGGAAGAGTTGTCTTTAGTAGCCACAATATGTTGCCCATGTCACCTCGATAATGCAGGATTTCAAGAACATTATGTTAACACAAATTGAAATGTGAGAAGCCTAAGAATGTTCCATGGGCCAACTATCAGACCTCAATTGGCTCACTCGATTCTTGTCTGAAACACCTGGTGATGAACAGGTAGGAGGACCTAGCCGCCAAGTTCCAAACGCCTGCTGGTCACGTGTTCTGCCAACGCCTGCCCCCAAACCTAAACTCCGTTTATGGTCAGAAGAGATGGGCTCGCTANTAGGTATAGACAGAGGCGAAGCAGATGTCCTAGGCGGTGGAAAACCGGTTACAGGCATGGACACATATGCGCAGAGATATGGAGGACACCAATTCGGCAATTGGGCTGGACAACTCGGAGATGGTCGTGCAATAACTCTAGGTGAAGTTGACACCGGTTCTGGTGTTTGGGAATTACAACTCAAGGGCTCAGGAGAAACACCTTATTCTCGTCATTCTGATGGTAAGGCTGTACTCAGATCATCGATACGTGAATTCCTTTGTAGTGAAGCAATGTTCCATCTCGGAGTTCCAACAACTCGAGCACTTTCCCTTGTTACAACTGGAGAACAAGTCATGCGTGACATGCTGTATAACGGCAACAAGCAACTTGAGCCTGGAGCTGTTGTTTGCAGAGTTGCACCTAGTTTTATTCGATTAGGAACTTTCCAAATCCACGCAATGATGGGAGACAAAAAAACATTGGAGGATATTGTAAAGCATACACTAAAGCATCATTTCCCAAATTGTAATTTCGATGAAGATGGAATCATTGAGTGGGCAAAAATTGTCGCAAAAACTACTGCAGAAATGATTGCTCATTGGATGCGAGTTGGATTCGTTCATGGAGTCATGAATACAGACAATATGTCAATTCATGGATTGACAATAGACTACGGTCCTTACGGTTGGCTAGAGGATTACAACCCCGGTTGGACGCCCAATACAACCGATGCTGGTCGAAAGCGATACCGCTATGGGGCTCAGCCACAAATCGGCGCTTGGAATTTAGCCAGATTCCTAGAAGCAATTTCACCTTTAGTTGAAAATACTGAAAGATTAACCGAAGTTTTAGAATTCTATATATCCCGCTATGAAGATTCAATAAACCAAATCTGGTCTAACAAATTAGGACTTTCACAGTTCAGAGAAAGCGATTCTGAATTGATTAGTGAACTCAACGAATTATTGCAGAAGGTTGAGACTGATATGACAATATTCTTCAGAGAATTGGGTTCTATACAGGAGCCAAATATTGAGCAGCTAATATTCGCATTCTATGATGAGGGATCAATTCCTCGAGAGGAATGGAATGCTTGGTTAACAAAATGGTGGGAGAGAGTTGAACATAATCCTGACAGAAAGACGATGATGCAAACCAATCCAAAATACGTACTCAGAAACTGGATGGCACAATTAGCAATCGATGCAGCTGAGAAGGAAGATTACTCAGTCTGTGAAGAATTGCAGGAATTGCTCAAATTACCTTATGATGAGCAGATAGATTTTGAAGACAATTGGTATCAAAAAAGACCAGAGTGGGCTAGGCACAGAGTAGGTTGCTCGATGTTATCTTGTTCGAGTTAATCTTACTGCTCAAAACAGGGGTTAATATCCACAGCGGCGATGTTAAACCTATGAAGCAAGTAAAGTTTGCAGAGGACCTCAAAGAAAACAACGCCAAGACGGCGGCAACATTTGCGGTGATGATGGCCATGATTTTCGTGATAGCCTTCATCGTAACCGTATTCCCGATAGCCCCGACGTTAATCATTTTGGCAGCACCTGCCATCCTAATGAACGTTGGTTGGTTAGTTTTCGCCAGGGCAGTGTGAAAATCAGTCAGGATTATGCACCTTGGGCTTAACCGTGCAACATGGTCGATGAACAGTTGCTATGGTTCTTCGGACTAGGGGCATGGGCTTTTGCAACGGTGTTTGCAATCAAGCCCTTACATGCCTACATGGTGTCCAAGGGCTGTGAAAATATGGTTGCGGTTTATTACAACCGCAAAGTCGCCCACATGGTCGCTGGTGGCATACCATTGATAATGTGCCCACTGGTTTTCAGTGATCCAATATACCCTCTCCTTGGTGGTGTCCTTGGAGGAATAGGCCTAGCTGCAACTCACCTGATGAACAAGCGTCTGTGGTGGATGCAAACTGAACAAAACATGAATGATGCGACATTTGCATTCATGCTAGGAATTTCAGTCTACGCATTATGGCATTATTTGGATGATGCTTGGCTTGCAATACTTCCAGCTCTTTTCATGGCTTATGGTGATGGAGTTACAGGAATAATCCGTAACAAGATGTTCGCAAAACGCACGAAGAGTGCTTGGGGCAACCTAGGTATGGCAATTCTTTGTATTCCTCTTGGATATATTGTCGGAAATAATGCCGACCCTTCAATACCAATCTGGGGTGTAATCTCGGGAGCAGTAGCATCATTCGTAGAGAGATATGAATTTGGTCCAATCGACGATAATGTCCTAATCGTGATTGCATCATCGCTAATTATTGCATTAGGGGTGCACCTAGGGCCAATTTAATTGATACTTTCCAAAGTCAAATACACTGGTATATATTTCAACCAATCAACCAAGTATCATGATAGATACTTTGCCAAAGCATCTTAGCGAGCGAGCTAGATTAGTTGGTGAAAAAAATCAGATTAAAAATTCGGGTCCAGTAATAGTGTGGTTGAAATCTTCACACAGGTTCCACGAAAACCCAGCAATAGATGCCGGTAGAATCCTAGCCTATGAAAACGATTTGCCACTTTTGGTATACCATGGAATTGATGAAAGATATCCGTGGTCATCACTAAGGCACCATAATTCGCTTCTAGATGCTGCAGTGGATGTTTCTAGACTATGTGCTAAAAATGGAATTCGTCATGCCCTACATGTAGCCAGAGAGGGCCATAGGCCTAGTGTGATGAAAGAATTTGCAAAATCCGCATCGTTAATCATTACTGACCTTTTTCCTATTCCTCCTTGGGATGAGTGGGTTAGGAAAGTTTCTGAGATTTCAGATTGTCCGGTATTAGAAATCGATTGCCATTGTGTGATTCCAATGCCCCTTTATGGTAAATCAGTTGACAGACCATTCAAATTTCGTAATGCAACAAAAAAATTACGCAAAGAAAGAATTCAGCGAAAATGGCCATCAGTAAAAGTCACCCCTGCAGAATATACTGGAGAATTACCATTCATACCTATTGAAATTGAATCAGAAGTTGCAAATATGGCTTCGAGATTCGATTTGTTGAAAAAATGCAACATCGATCCTACTGTTTTCCCGGTATGGAGTGAAAAGGGCGGAGAGGAATCGGCTCTTCGAAAGTGGGAGAATTTCCTTGAGACAGGCCTATCAGGATATGCTCGGAGAAGGAACAATGCTGCAGATGCAAACGGAGTCTCTAGGCTATCATCTGCGTTCCATTACGGATTTTTGTCTCCGATGAAAGTTGCTAGAGATGCTTCTGCAGTGGGGACAAAGTCCGCAGACAAATATCTTGACGAATTATTGATTTTTAGAGAACATGCTTGGCATCATATCTATTCTTCTGACAACCCATATTCGACATCTAACCTACCAGGTTGGGCACTTGGTTCATGGAGAAGAGCCGAAGGGGATGTGAGAACTACGCTACTACCTGTTCACCAAATGGAGTATTCACAATCACCTAGCGATCTGTGGAATTATTGCCAGCTTTCCCTGACAAAACACGGCGAATTGCATAATAACTTGCGAATGACTTGGGGTAAAGCGATTCCATATTGGACAGATTCTATTGACAAGTCACTTCAAATCGCTCAAAAATTAAACGACAAGTATGCTCTTGATGGTAGAGACCCTTCGTCAATAGTCGGGGTTCAGTGGTGCCATGGATTATTTGACAGACCATTTGAGCCATCGATTCCAGTAATGGGGGTGGTGAGGAAAAGGGATATTGAAACTCATAAATCTCGACTTGACTTTGCTAAGTATCGAGATTATGTCAACAGGAATAATGGAGATTTGAATAGATTATATGTCATCATAGGTGAGCCTATTTTCCAAGCTTTAGCATCACAAATTATTGATTCGAACGGCGGAGATGTATTGATTGTAAAATCAAATATGAATTATGAAAATATGAAAATTTCAAAA
Source organism: Methanobacteriota archaeon (assembly GCA_002709705.1). Classification (GTDB taxonomy): domain Archaea; phylum Thermoplasmatota; class Poseidoniia; order Poseidoniales; family Poseidoniaceae; genus MGIIa-K1. Next base: position 8,299 of record PAQE01000008.1, read on the forward strand.
CTCGATTTGATAAAATTGCCATCGTGGATTTCAGATAGATTTGATTCAATTCTGAAGAACTCAGAATCTGGTGACTGTGAAGATTTAATTAGCAATTTGAGTAACTCTGCAACTAAAATTACCATAAATGACAAACAATCATTGTCCTATGAAGAAGTGACTTCTTTGCTCCAGAACGATACAAGCAGCTTGAATATAACTGTCATCGAATCAACCAAAACTGATGTTATTGACAATTATGAGTTTGCAGATGGAATGAAATTAGAACCAAGTAACTTGGAACCAGTAGATATTGTCTTGCGTAAATTCGAAAAAATGTCCCAGAGTATTTGGGACGTTGCAGAAATAGTTTGGAATAAAAATACATTAGCCATCGCTGTGTGATATATGTATCACTTCTGTGCAGCATTACTCTTCTTCGCTGAGAAGTTTATCCAACTCTAACCTTAGTATCACCAAGATATCTTCAGGGTCTGAAGTCTCTAGTATCTCTTGACGCAAGTCGAGATCTCCAAATAATAATGATGATACTGTGAAAATCGATTCCGGTTTGTCATCTATCAATTTAATTACCGGTGATTTCTCAATCCATTCTGAAAAGTGGTCATCATCGACATTCAATATCAAAGCAACTCGTTGCAGAATGCTCCTAACTATATGTTCTAGTTCACTACGTTGTAAATCATCCATTACTTCAATCACGTCCAAGAACTCAACATCTGCGCTGATGTACAATTTGGAACTGGTAACATCACTAGGAATCTCTGCCATAAGCGATTCGAGGTCCGGATAGATACCATCCTTCGCCATGAATTTGCTCATAGAGGGGTGATTAAACGGAGGCAAAGCTGGCTCGTGAACTTTCTTCACCACAAACTTTCTGCGACCGATAATCTGCAGGAAGTGATTGCTACCTTTGGTCTCATGATAGATAATCTCTGCTTCGCAGCCGTATTCCATAGGCCCATCCCAGTGATTGACTTCAGATAGGAAATCGCTGCGTACTAAGCCAAAATTCTTCCCGTCCAATAAGCAATCATCAAGCATCTGTTTGTAGCGAGGTTCGAAAACTCGCAGTTCCTGAATCTCCCCTGGTAGTAAAACCATAGGAAGTACGAACAGTGGCAAGTTTTCCATGGGTTGCAACCTGAGGATTTTCTTATCAAGATATGTTTCCGAAAAGGTTCAGATAAACACCAATTGATAAACATCTTAACGAATATTTATTCATGCTTAAGAGGTTCACTGGGTTTACAATTGCATTCCTGATGCTGACTGCAATTGTCTCTGCAAGCACTTTAGTGACATACGAGATCTTATTGTCAGATGATTCTGAAGAGTTCGTGGCAAAGGTTGATTTCGCACAAGGAACTAATCACTACACACTGGTTGAAATTGATGAGGGAGACAATGATGAAGAAAAATCTGTTACCTTAATTTTTCACGAATTCGTGTTTTCAGTAACTGGCGAAAAGGATTCTGTCTCTTGGGATTTCGGTGACGGTCAATCTGGCAATGGTGCAATAATTTCTCACCAATACGAATTACCGGGCAATTATGTCGTGACTGCGACAACAACTTCTCCCGACTCCATTGAGTCGATGACGATTGACATCACCGTAAATTTGGTTGGTAGTGCAGAAGTTGACAACATGGAATGTACCTGTGCTCCAACTGCTAAAGACACAGTTATCGACCTGATGGCACTTCCTTTAGAGCAGTCGATTGAAGGATTTGTTAAAGTCGAACACGATGGCTCAAGTGAGTCTTGTTCACTAAGAAATCCCCTCCAAGAATGCCACATTAGAGTAGTTATGCAATGGACAGACCAAGGAAGCGTTATCGCTCAAGAAGTACTCTTTGATGACACTTTCAGAAGCAACGAGCTCGTAGTCGACTTTAATCTAGAAAGTCTAGAACTTGAACAAGGCAAGGGGCTTCAACTGAGATTAGAGACCGACCAGCTAAGAGATTGGCACAAGCCAAGTGCAGAGTGGTACAATACAGTCCACTGATGGTTATCAGGACATTATTTCGTCTTGTTCTGCATCTTCCATTAGAACGAACTCATAGTCGCCAGTTGCGCTATCATAGTCAATGCTTGAGAATAATGCCTTCATTTGTCGGTCCTCAAATGGATCGTGGAAGTATGGCTGGTCGGTTCTGAAAATTCGGAGGATTTGTTTGTACTTCTCCATATCCATGTTACCCGTGATTGTGTAAATTGCGGATTCAGCGCCTTCATCCAGAAGGTCGTCACCCTCGTTTCCACGGACTACTGTTCTCTGCAAGCGTCGCTTTACATTCATGTGAACATTGCAATTCTCGATTCTTACCCAATCTTCACCTGCTGTGGTGATGAAGCACTCGTTAATCTCCATGCACAGACCTAGTGGCCCGACAATATTAGTGATTGTGCCTGATTAACTAGCGAGTTGGTTCAGCATGTCCTCAATTGTTTCAGGATTAGCTTCTTTGTTCTTGTTAGAAATACAATTCCGTCCCAGAACAATGCATCCTAGGAAAGAGAACATTTGCCTCATAGCCATGATAACATGAGGACCTCCGCCACCACTGTGGGTTGCAAGTCCTACTTTACGGCGGTTGAACAGAGCGCGGAAATCTTGCCATTCTGTGCTTAACCAAGCCACAGCGTTGTTCAATGTAGGTGGCATTGAACCATTGTACTCAGGGGCGATAATCATCCAAGAATCCGCACTAGACATTGCTTCTTTTAATTCCGCCATACCGGGAACTGTATCCAATTGTTTTGAAAGTGCTACAGTGAACATTGGCATATCCAATTCAACTAGATCAATGACATCTGCTTCATGTCCCATTTCCCGGGCTGAATCAGCGAATTTCTCTGCCAAAGCACGATTGTTATCGGAAGTTGCAGTTATCATCAAAATCTTGGCCATGAACACCCCAAGTGGTTTAGGTTCTCAAAGGTGTGCATGCATAAATGCTTGACATTGATATACAACATCACAAATTTATCTACATGGAGGAAGCGATTCAATTCGAACCACTTCCTGCTGAAAGAATAGAATATACTCCACCTCCTAAAGTTGAAGCAAAGGATAGAGGTTGGTTAGGAATAGCAATTATTCGTTTGCTATCACTTGCTATTGTCGGCGCTGCTGTGTACTATTCAACTGAAGGATTAGTTGCAATGTTTGTCTTATTCATTTTGGTTGTACCTGTAGAGAAAATATTCCCAAGACATAGAGGGCAAAAAGTTAGACGCCCTCTGTACAAATTAGACATGAGTTATGCAATGTCTTCACCATTACTCAATTTAATCGGGTTAATTGCAGCAGGTATTGTTGCCATTATTTCATTTGCCTGGTTACCGGGGCTAATGATGAGGCCTGTCGTAGCCCAAATTCCAACAGAATGGCTACCAGTAGTTGGATTTTTACTATTTGATTTTGTTAGTTATTGGACTCATAGATTCTACCATGAGATTCCAATTCTGTGGAAGTTTCATGCAGTTCACCACTCCACAGAACACCTTGATTGGGTTAGCGGATTCAGGGCACATCCGTTTGATGGAACATTAATTGCACCAGCATTTGCGTTCTTAATCGCAGCTGGATTCAGTCCAGAGATTACCGGTCTATTCGCTATATTCCAGATTGTTCTAGGATTGCTATTACATGCCAATGTTAGATTCAGACTTCGCTGGTTACATCCTTTCCTAGGAACTCCAGAGATGCATCACTGGCACCATAGCAACGAGGAAGAGGCTATCTGGACCAACTACGGGGCTGCAATCCCATTGTGGGACCAAGTCTTTGGAACATACTACATGCCTAAGGACAAACGTCCAACGGTTTACGGAGTTGATGAATACATAGAGCCGAATATGATTGACCAACTAATGTATCCACTGAAAGGAATTGGAAATCCGTTCAATATAGTTCGCCATCCATTCAGATCGATAAAAATTGGATTCAAATTTTATTGGAATCTAATTAAGCAGATGAAGTGGGTAATTTTCCGCCCAAGAGGCATGAAGCCTCCTATGTAAGCAAGGGATTACTTACGCTGAAATATCGTAGAGATATACGGCCTTTCCCCACCAAACGGGTTGATATGTGTGTGCCTAATCGAATCGACTAGGAACCAATTCCCACCTAATAAATCGATTAACATCTCTTCATCATAGGTGTGTAAATCTAAGCCGCAACACATTTTTTCACCATCCGTTGAAAATGTTTCAATCACGGCGAAACCTCCACTTGATATGCAAGATTCTAGATTTGAAACATACTTTTCACGAGCGCTTTCATCTACCAAGAAATGCAGTACAGCACGGTCATGCCAAATCTCATATGCTCCCAAATCTAGTTTTTTAGACAAATCACCGCGGATGTATTCCAGATTATTTCCATGACGGTTTGAAAGTATGCGTAAAGCCTCGGATGAGATATCGAGAACCGTTACATCATATCCATTATCAACAAGTGATTCGATTAAAGTTGAAGCACCTGCCCCAACATCGATTATACGCTTTCCATCACATGAAGCAATTAGATCCATTGAGACAGCGTGCTCTTTTTGATACCAACCTAATTTTGTTGTATCAGCGTCGGTATATGCTGTATCCCAATGCCTTGCATCGCTTGGAATGATATCACCTCATTGAAATGTCACATCGACTTCCATTGATTCACTAACAGAAACGCATACTGGGCAATTACAACCCTCAGTAATCAGCCAAGCTCTGTCATCCATATTCATCTCGGATGGTAAATTTATCACAACTTCGAGTTTAGCGACTCTTCGAGGATTAGGTGCCATTGTTTTCTCAACACTACCGGTCATTCCTGAAACATCAATTTGCTTGGAATCTGCTCTTATCGCTACGATTGTCATTATGCATGTTAGCATCGAAGTTGCCAACAGGTCAGTAGGTGAGAATGATTCACCCTTTCCTTTGTTGTCAACGGGTGCGTCTGTAATAAGTTGAGTACCTGAAGGCTCATGAGTTGCAGTACATCTCAGATTTCCATCATAGGTTGCCTCAATTCTAACCATTCATTCACCATCCAAGTCTATATCATGACCCATTCTTTCTGCCTTAGTTTGCAAATAGTCGCGATTCTCATTAGCAACGCCAACAATCAATGGCTTGCGCTCGACGATATTGATTCCATATTCTTCGAGTTGTTTGGCCTTATCTGGATTATTAGACAAGAGGGATATTTCAGAGACGCCCAAAGCATCAAGCATCGTGCTAGCAATTCTATAATTACGCGCATCAGCCGGCAATCCGAGCATTAAATTTGCATCTAAGGTATCTGCACCCTGGTCTTGTAAATGGTAAGCCTGGATTTTTGCATGAAGGCCAATGCCCCTACCTTCTTGACGGAGATATACAACAACACCCCAGCCTTTCTCGGCTATGGCCTTTAATGCTGCATCCAGTTGAGGACCACAATCGCAGCGTAGGGAACCAAAAGCATCACCAGTTAGGCATTCTGAATGGACACGCATCAAAACAGGGTCAGGTCCAGTCATATCACCCATAGTCAGTGCGACATGGTCTAATCCCGTTTTGGATTCATGAAAGACCCTGATATTGAATTCGCCATACTTCGTAGGCAGTCTTGCCTCGCTTGGAACTTCATCTATACTCATCAGCATACCTCGATAATAAATTGAAATTCTCCAGCGGATTGTTGCACATCGACTAGTCTGTGCCCGAGTCTCGCTACTAGTACTGGCATATCATGCATTGTTTCTGGATCATCTGCAATAACCATCAGAATATCACCTTCTCCCAAATCTGTCAATGCTTTTTTCGCCTTTGAAACCGGAACTGGACAATAATGTCCTAGCACATCCAACTTGTGAGTCGGCTCCACGATTTGTCCGATGGGATAGGCAACTTGAACCCTCCCACAAGTGAGAGTTCTTGAATGAAGTGAGTTATTCACGTTCATGGCCGGAGAGGGCAAGCCACTTCGAGAGGAGGTCGATGACCTCTCTTGGGGAGAAGTTGCTAAGCTCAGTCAAGGATATCTAAGAATCCCATTTGCTCTCTTATTGGTTGAGATTTTCTACTGGTTTATCACTCAACCAACAAACACTCTTGGATTGATTCAAGAGTCCGAGGCATGGATTTGGTATCATTTGACTGAATTGATTTACGGTCCTGGCGCTGCCACTCTCTCAGAATACAACGGTTGGACCACACTTGTAACTCTCAAACACCCTGACTTTTGGGCAGACCAAATTCGACTTTATGTCTCTGATGAGTGTGCTGGAGTCCATGAAATGCTTTTCATCACTGTACTGATTATGATGACTTCCGGTGTTCCTCAGAGGCTAAGAATCAAGAGTGCTGCAATCGCTTGTGGAATTGTATATGTCCTCAATATTGTCAGACTACTTGTCTTGTATCCTCTAGCACTTTCTGGTTGTGCAGAGAACCCCAACATGATGGGGTGTGAACAGCCAATGCATGATTTCCACGCATTTGTCTATCAATGGGGATTCCTAATCGTGTTAGTTTTGATGTGGTTGATTTGGTTCAAGTGGGTCAACGCTGGAGACTTGATTCGTAAAGAACAAGCGGCAAGCAAGGGAAAATGGAAATTTATCTATCGTAAGAACTGGGGCAACCTAAACAAATCCGTGTTAGCGATCTCCATATTGTTGATACTCGGTGCTTTCGCTAATGTATGGATGGACGAGGATGCAATGGAAGCAAAAGAAACTGTGGACATGTGTGAATTCTATTCCAGTGTCACTGGAGATTGTGGTGAAGCGCGGGATATATGGTCACAAGAAATCCAATCTTCATGGTCCTTAGCAACCTTAGGAATGCTGGGCTTTGCTACCACTGTAATCGCAATAGAAAAGCCTAGCAAAGACGAAGAGGAATAATCACGCTTCGATAATTGATGCACTGATATTATTCGCATTGAGAGATTTCAATGCCATTGATGCATGCTTGTTGTGAACTTCTACAACCGTGTGATCTTCTTTGATTACAATATCTCCGACTGCCAATTCAGAACACTTGAGCGAGGTTGTTATTTGGTCAACAATTGCAAACTTAGAGAGAGATGTTGTTTCTAATTTAATCGGAACCATACCGAAGACATCGGCAGCTTCTGCATTGTCCTCCTGTTTCCTTACCGGATCTCTATCCATACCTTCAGGCAATTCAGGAGCATCAGATTCTACAATTTCCAAGGAGTGAGTTGCGCTAATTTTCTTTAATTGCGGGATATCATCCCTGCCAACCAAAACCCAGGCTTCTCCCTTTCTACCAATTCTACCAGTTCGACCAATTCTGTGAACATAATTATCCACATCATCAGGTACATCATAATTGATTACTAGAGTGATTCCATCAACATCGATACCTCTTGCTGCAACATCTGTTGCAATAACAACCTTGGAATTTCCTTCCTTGAAATTGGAAATTATCTTTTCACGTTGGTTTTGCGATAGATCACCATGAATACCTTCGACATCGAATCTGTGTTTCTTCAGGCGCTGAACTAACAAGTCCACCATTCTCTTGGTGTTTGTGAAAATGATTGTCTGGTCATCATCATCCATCCTTGCCAACAGACGACCGACTACCCACAGTTTGTTTGCGCGACCAATTCTAACGCTATATTGATCGATTGGAGGAATGTCCAACTTTTCAGTATTTGTTAGAACGAATTCTGGTTCATTCATGAACTCGTTTGCAGCATCGATTATCTCCTGAGGGAAGGTTGCTGAAAAGAGGAGAGTTTGCTCTCTGTTTGTCATTCTCTCAATGACCCACATTATGTCTGGGAAGAATCCCATGTCCAGCATTCTGTCTGCTTCGTCAAGAACGAAGAAGGTCGGTTTTTCCAGATTAATGAAACCTCTTTCTGTCATGTCCATGACCCTTCCAGGAGTTCCAACGATGATGTCGACTCCCGCTTGCAAATTCTTTGCTTGCTTTTCTAAGTCGGTTCCACCATATACGGTTTGTATATTCAATCCTGTATTTCCTTGAATATTTGACAGCTCCTCAGCCACTTGATTTGCAAGTTCTCTAGTCGGAGCCAAAATCAGGGCTTGCAATTCTCCAGTAGGTTGACACGAATTCATTGTTGGAAGACCGAAAGCGGCGGTTTTTCCAGAACCAGTTCTTGCTTGCCCAATTACATCCTTTCCTGAAAGTGCAAGGGGAATTGTCTCTTTTTGGACTTGAGTCGCAAACTCCCATCCAATGCTATCTAAGCCTGCTAACAGGTCATCATTCAATCCCCATGCAGAAAATGGTGTTGTTGTGAACATTTGACCACCTCGGTCCGTCCCTTCCCAATATGGGCCACCGGGACGGGGGTGACCCCCGTGTCACGATCAGAAGTTCTCGCTATCCTTAGCTTCAGCCTTGAGAACACCCATCCAATACTTGAATGCGTTTTCCCTGTTGAGAGGCTTCTTCATCTGGCGAACATGCTCTAGAATGTACTGACGGAACTTTAGCGACTTGGTACGGTTTACACCTTTTGGTGTTACACCATCCCACAGGTCGTTGAACTGCTTCTCTTTATCGTTGAATGCTTCCTCAGACATGAGTAGTACTCCTTGAGCAGTTCGCCGACCGGCAACCCCCTCTTAACCATGTCGAGACTTGTCCTTGTCTGCATCTGGAGGGGGAAGGTCTTCCAATCCAACGATTTTGCCCTGAGATTCAGCGATTTCAACATCGATTTTTGGTACCTTGGGCGCAGGTGCTAAGAATGCATTCTTTTGTTCCTCTGTGCCCTCAATTTGGGCGTCAAATGCCATTTCTTGTAACTCCTTACGGATTCTTTCGTCCTTTTCGTCACGAAGTAGCGCATTGCAATGATTTCGTAGAACCTCGTCCCCCATTAATCGAGGCAAAATCTTGACACAAGCTAATCTTACGCTAGCACTCTTGTGAGTGCATCCAAGTAAGACCAAATCCTTGGCACGGCCATGGTCAGTGTCTAGGACTTCAATACATTTGATTGCAGAAACCATTACTTGAGTATCTTCATCCAAGATTGCGCGCTCAGCGAGGATTGTAGCGATTCGTTGCTCCTTGTGTGCCAAAGGAACTAGACATTTTGCTGCTTGGCGGCGAGTTTCAACGTCTTCGTCATCTAATGCCCAGCCCACTAAATCCCAAGCAGCAGCACCTCCTTTGGATAGAACACGTCGAAGCAGCCCTGCTGCCTTTCTCCGCAAATCCAGTGAGTCTTCTTGTAATAATTCGTCGATGTGATCACATGCCACCTCTGGCCACGTCTGACACAAGTCTCCCAGCCCGGAAAATGCGGCTTCTCTTCTCTGCCTTAGGTCATGGCGTAATTCAAAAGCAAGCGTGCTATCAGTAGCAGATGGGAAAGTTGGTGCTACAATTTTCAAACATTCACTAGCAGCCCTTCTTACTGATGCATCTTTATCATCAAGTAGCACTGAAAGATGATCAAATAATTCATCAGGCCGTGATTCAGCCACAGAAGGTAAAGCGAACAAACCCGCAACTCTGATTTTAGGATCATCATCCATCAAACAATCCAATAGGATTCTGTGTCCTTCATGTGCCATCGCACCTGCCAAATTTGAAAGCGCCTTAATCCCATCAAGCCGAGACATGTGGTGATCTTTTTCTTTCCAACCTACTTTGTATGTCTCGATTTGACCTGTAGCCAAAGGTATTACTGCTTGAGGGGGAATCGCCATCCAAGGACCTTCTCTCACCTCTCTTTTTTTGCTACGCTTACGGCCACTTCCAACATTAATTGGACGCCCCGTACGAGGGTCGCGTGCGATGTATTCACGTGACATAGCGGAGGGGGCACGGAGCAGGGGGAAATGAACCCTCGCATTTTTTGTAAAACTACATTCCAAAATCATCAAACCCTAATTCCGCCCACATATCTACATGCGCAGGCGTATTTTGGCATCTTCGATTGTCATTTTGTTCCTGTTACAAACATGGTCTAATGCTAATTTTGAATTGTCAGAATCATCGACATCAAATTCATACCGTGAAGATTTTTTGTTCAACCAATCTGGTTTTTACGAAGATGGAGTTTACACTACCCCCGACGGTGAAGTGCATGTAAACAGACCACACATCCAATGGACAGTTCCTAATCAGGGACTTGCGATGATTAGAACTGGCGTCTGCTCCGTAGCAATTGAATCGCTTGAAGAAGTTTGGCTAATGGGTGGCCGAACAGACCCGAATCCAACCCAATCGAATGACGAAACGCCGACGAGTTTTATCGAAAAAATGGATAATGTGAACAAATCTTGGACACCATCTGGCGTAAGTATGCCTTCTGCACAGCAGTATTGTGAAGCAGAATTGGTTGGTAATTTGGTTGTAGTAGTAGGAGATTGGTACAGGAATTCTAATCCCACTCAATTCCCAACTGGAAGAGTTCAGATATACAATTTGGATAACGGAACTTGGTACAACGGTACTCCAATGCCATCATCACAAGAAAGGGGATTGGGAGCTATGGCGGAAGCAAATGGATACCTGTACTATGCTGGAGGAGTTAGAAGTCCGAATGCTAATGATGCTACAAACAAAACATTCCGTTACGATCCAGTTAACGACCAATGGACTCAAATGGCAGACATGAATCATGCGAGAGCATCTTTTGAGTTAGTCAATTTCCGTGGCCAACTATACGCAATGGGCGGTTTCCATGGTACACAAACATGGAACAGGCAGGCACTGGATTATGTCGAGCGTTATGACCCTGCCACAGACACTTGGACAAATCTGTCAAAACTTCCTGTAGCCATGTTCGGTTGGGGAGGAACTGTACTCAATGATGAAATCATTCTTGTAGGGGGTTACAATGGTGGAGCCAAGGAAACAGTATACCATTGGAATCCTGTCGAAGACACCTGGTCTAAAGGCAACAATATCGGCTCTATTGGGCACTTTGACATGATTGTTGAGGAAATTAATGGAAGTATAGTTTGGGCTACGGGAGATATGTCATCATATCCATACAGTTCCTGGAGTCAATTATTCTCTGCTGATACTGAGTATCAAAACACCACTTCTGCTCATCATGCATGGGTTACTTCACCAGTCATAGATATGCGTCCAAATGTAAACGGGAGAGCAACTCCTGTACAATTTGAACTCACAGGTAACGACACACCAGGAGGTGAATTAGGATTCCAGTACAGAGCAGCAGCGGATGCCAATTCACTTTCTTCTAAAGTCTGGACAGGCATAGATGGCACAATCAATACAACATTCCCAACTGGAACGACTGATATTGACCTAGGAGACTACGCAGATTTCATACAATATCGAATAAGATTCCAAATTACTGATCTCAAAAATTGGGATGAACCAAACTTAGATTCTATGTCAATTCGAGCCGAACACGCTGCATTCACATCAAATATTCCTACGATATTACACCCACGTGCCGAAACTTTGCAAATTCAAACTAGTCACGATATTTTTAGTTCGGGCAACATGTACATCGAGTTTGCATCCTGCGACCAATTCGGAGCTGTAAACGGCCCTTGGTCTAAATTATCACATGATGGAGTGTCTTTCTTAGAAAGTGACACACAAGGTCTATTCATACAAAGTGATGGAGTAATTAATTCCTCAATTTTGGGTGAAACGCTAATCGACTGGTCAATCGATTTGGGAGATTTGACTGGGATTAGCCACCTCTGTACAAAGGTTGGCTCATCTGGTACTGAAACTACTGAATTCTTCTACACAACTCCAATTGAGATTGACAATGTCTTGGAGGTAAGAATCACGGATTTAGGCATGCTAACATCAGGTGACCCGATTACTGGTAATGTACCGATCAATGTGGGGATTAACCACTCATTCCCATCATCTGGAATGACATTGTCCAGCGGAGACTTGCAAGCACGATTGAATTTCGACATAAGGGTAAATGATGCGGTTACAAACAACTACACACAATGGGTCAACCAAACAACCCCCTGGACTGATCTTAATGCAGGACAGACAGACACAATATCATGGACACTGCCTAGTGATGTATCAGGGATTGTCAACATCACTATAGAATCACGTAGTGACCAATCTTTCCAAATAACAAGTGATTCTAATTCTTCAATGTTAATTTTGGACAATATGAACCCATTAATTATCTCCAGTATTCCTGAAGATAATGACTACCTAAACAGTGAGGAAAACAGAGAACTTTCGATTCTAATTGCAGATACTTCAGGATTTGTTTACGAGGACATGAACATGCAAGTGTGGGTTCAAGCAATCGACGATGCTTCAGATGGTAGTTTCCCAGATGGAATGCCACAAGAAAGCGAGTATCGTGATATCAACTTCAGCCTAGAAAACACTGGCAGTTTGTGGTGGTTCAATGGAACTCAATCCGACGATCAGAATGAAGATCAACAACTTGTATACATGCGAATTGTTGGGGATGATTTAACTGGGTTTTCAACTACAAACAACACTGTTTGGTGGAAAACAAGAGATGCTCAAAACGGGGTTGTTGAACGAATTTTCAATGAGGATTCCACACAATACTGGGAAGTTTCTCGAAATATTTCTTGGGATATTGAGATTAGCGATGGGAATGGAGTTTCTGACATAATGTCAATGCGAATAGAACTTGGTGATGATTCTGATTTCGGAATAACATATGATGTTGCAGATTCGATATGCTCAGTATTAGATACCAGAATTGATTCTGACAGAACAACTTGCAGTCACACTTACGTCGAAGACGATATACTAGTCTCTGTTTCAATTTTCGCAGGCTGGGAAGTAGACCGTTCTGCTCTAGACGAGGGTCTTGTTGAGATATTCATCACAGACATAGATGGCACCAGTAAGACTACTTTCCAGAACATGTGGATTTTCTCCGAAGATTTTGACTTCTCGATATCGCAAATCAAAGATGTATCAGGTGCAGTAACTGGTCCAATCACCGATACGTCAATCATGATTGTAAATGAGGAGATGAGAATTACGGGTTCAATGACTCACTCGTTATCTGGCCTGCCCTACCAAGGAGATCTATCGGTTAGTTGGTGGGGCCAATTACAGGGACAGAATTGGTTTGGCTCTGCAACCGTCGAAGTCATAGATGGAATAATCAATGCCACAATAACCATGCCTAGCACTGGTGGGATTATTGATTTCGATGTAGCCTTTATGGACCCGTGGGAAACTAGGACATTGGGAGTATATGATGCTCCAATTTTCATTATTGATGATGAACCACCTGTAATTCTTGATTCGAGTATTGAGGATTTGTCGAGGTACCATTTGGATGATATTGGCATCGGTGTGAACATCGTTGAAGATGAAACATGGACTAGCGAACTGAATCTAACCTGTCAAGTAATTTCAACAGAGATTCAGTGGGAGCCTGTTACAATTTTGCTCCAACCAGCAAATGTATTCCAAGGCAAGACATTATTCTCTTTTAGTTTCGATTTCTCAGAACAAGGCGACCCGTCCTTACTATCACCTGAAGCTCATATTGATTGCTGGGCATCAGGAATGGATGATGCGGGATGGGCATTGCAAAGATTCTCTGGTGAATCGATGAATGATCCTTGGTTAACTGTTCCTCTTTCGACAATAGGCCCGAACATCGAATTGGTTGATGTTAAACTCGATGGTGCGATTGAGCCCGGCAAAGAACTCAGGGCTGAGATTTCAGTTATGAACTCTGGAGAGAGTTTACAGGAATCATTCAACATTACAGTGTACACAATTATAGGAGATGAAAAGACTCTTGTTGGACAATATTCGCAAGCTCAAATTGCAACTGGTCAAGGAATTGTAAAACGAGTAGCAATTACGGTACCTCAAGGAGATTGGGAATTGCTAGTAGTAGTAGATGAGGACCAAAGAATTTGGGAATTGAATGAGGACGATAACACATTTTCAAAGAAATATTCGGCCCCTGAGGAAATCAATTTGATGTTATATTTGGGAGCCGGAGGAGGAATTCTAGTAGTTCTAGCACTGTTTATCGTTCTTAGAAAGCGTTCGGGTGGAGAGCTAACACAAGCCAAAAAATTACCTTCACTCAAAGACTTACCTCGTTCTGGACCTCCGCAAGAATCGAGAAACAAATCCGGTCCGCCACCTTCTTCAAAACCGAAGAGTGGTCCACCTCCTAAGACAAAACCAGTGGAAGAAATTCAACCAACCACTAATGTCGCAGATGCTATGGCTAAATTGTCATTGAGTGATCTGCCAGGCAGAACAGATGCACAACCTCAAAGTGTTCCTAGTTATCAATCACTACCGGGTGGTGGTGAATATGAGTACCTCACAGAAGGAACATTCTACTTTGGAGATGGTATTGGCCGATGGAGACTGGAAGAAGATGGCTCTTTCACCAAGATGGAGTGATTTTGATGACTCCTGAAGTCGAAGATATCAAGAGAGTTTTAGCGATATGTTTCAGAGACGGATCTAAGCTGACTGCGGATGACCTTGAGAGAATACTATCCTTCGATATGGGGTGGATGGATACAGAAACCGCCCATGACTCAATCAAAGCACTCGTTTTTGCAGGCTGGATTGTTGATCATGAAGGAATGCTATCGCCAAATTGTGACATCAGGGGAATCAATGCACCCTTGGGATGGCAACCTCGGCCATCCAGACTTACAGACCCAGCAGTTAATGATGCTAGAACTGTTACCCAAAGTCCAACACCAGCGCAAAATCCAGTAGTCAAACAAAAATCTGTGCAAACTGAAAGTCATCCCGTCGATCCAAGAGCTAGAATTCAAAATAGGCTTGTCAAATTTATTTCAAAGCAATCAGGTATTGATTCTGATGAAATTACTCGCCGTGCTGAAAGAAAGGTCAAGGCTCTAAGATACTGCACTATGTGGATGGCTTTGTGCCTAATTAGTAGAGAGCAAAACCTTGAGATGAATTCAATTATAGATTCATTCTCCTCGAGGTAAATTGTTTTCGGACATTAAGAGTAATACCGGTAAAACCAGTATTGAAAGAACTAGTGAATAAGTTACAGTCAACGCAGTGACAAGACCAAATTGTTGAACCACAGGCATCGGTGAGAACAACAGAACTAGGAATCCAAGACCTGTAGTTCCTGCAGAAAGAACTAGTGCTACTCCAGTTGTAGAAATTGTCTCCTCTAAGGCCTCCCAAACATCCTCATGTTTTTCTCTCTCGGATTCGAACCTGCGCCACATGTGAATAACATAATCAATTCCTATTCCTAACGAAAGCGCTGTCACCATTACTGTTAGAACATTCCACTTCAGTGAAAGTAACACCATCGATCCTACAACCCATAGAGTTGCCAAAACAACTGGTGTCAAAACGACAATTGCTGGGACTGGCCTCCTTGTCAATAATAGTAGTACGACAAAGGAAACTATGAAAGAAATTAATGTCGAAGATAGTTGTGAAGAATTTAGTCCATCAAGCACATTTTGTAAAGCAACTAAATCGCCAGTAACATAGATATTTGCAATTCCAGACAACTCACTCCTCATTTTACCTGAGTCGTCTTCATCACCCAACTCTTCTTCAAACCACTGTACGACACGGCTTGTTTCAATCGATGTCGATGCATCTACGCGTACTTCAATTCTGATATGTTTGATTTTGTCACCATCCAAGTCTACCGTATTCGCAACTCGGTCAGCCCATTTATCACCAGCATAGGGGTCTGCAACAGATGTGTTTTCAGATAAATTTGCGAAAGCGGCACCCAAGTCAAATTGTGAACTAATTCCACGCCTTAAGTCGCCGTTAGTAATCACTAATCCATACTTTTCACCAAACATTACGTCATTATCGACCGCATCATAGAGAACTTTGTATGGCCCCTCATAAGAAGGACTGGAATCAACTCCTCCTCCGCCAACTACATCATGATTATTTGCAAGGTCGAAATGCAACCCTCGCATCTCATTTAAGAGTTTGAAGTCAGAATCAATTTCATCTTGATTTCCAGATGGCTCCATCAACACATAGACTACCTTCCAACCTGCACTTTCATAGCTAGTGTCCAAGTCACCCCTAACTTCCATTATTTCCATCTCATCATCTAAGAAATCTGTCAAATCAAATTCTGTTTCAAGACCCATTGCGCCGATTATTGAAAGGCCAGAAATAATCAAAGCAACGATTAGAACCAAGGCTTGCTGTGATCTTTGCAAATCTACTATTTTCTTGGAAAGTCTTGGCATTCGAATGGGTTCTGCTGGAGGTTTGTCCTTGCTAGAATCTATGACCACATGCAAGGCACCAACAACAATAGTTGCATTGATGAAGGCTGACAAAACACCGACTGCTAGGGCTATTCCAAATGTTTCAAGTGGAGGAAGAGGAGAGATAATGTTGGCCAAGAAAGCCGCAACTGTTGTGATAACTGCTAGGCCTAATGGGGTAGATAGTTTCCCACATGATGCTAGCCAAGATTCTGCCGAGTCACTGATATTCTTCTTGAAGGAATTATATCTTCTCTGAAGATGTATCGAATAGTCGATACCCAAACCTAGCACCAACGGTGCAACTGCAACCTCCAATGCTGTAAACCTGGTTCCAAACAAATTCAAGATTCCGTATGTCCAAATCAATGCTGATGAAAGGCCAACTAGCGGGAAAACTACCCCCTTGACGCTCCTAAACGAAATTGCTAACAGCAAAACAACCACAATAACTGCCAAAAATATGAGTGTTGCAAGATTGTCGAAAGTACCTTCATCGATGTCATGCGAAATGAGGTCCAAAGATGCAACACCATAATTTAATTCTGAATCATCACTGAGTTCCTGGAATATTTCTCTTAGTTGGTCTTGCTTCGCTTTTCGTTCTTCGCTTGGAAGATTAGGATCTATCTCTAAAATCCAAAGAGTTGATGATGCTGAAACAGTGGCAGAACCTTCTTCAGAATCGGTCTGAATCCAAAGGCAAATGTCAGAGCCATCGAAATCCTTGTGCAACATGCCGTCAAGAATGAATTGAGCGACTTCTCTCTGCTTGGAGACATCTCCTGGACAATCTGACTCATTCACGTCAATGACTAAATTTAGCATTTCTTCCCATGATTCAACTTCAGAAAGTTCCACTCCATCGGCTTCTTCGTTCAGTGCAAGTTGTAGGATTGAAGGTGCTGTGATCCAATTTTTGACAACACCCTGCATCATTTCGCTTTCATTCTCGACTGTATCAAGATGGGAATCCATCAAATTCAACGAGGCCATATCTAGAACATTCCCCCCGTCATCCCTAGTCACATGCACGAACATTGGTCTAGTCTCATTACTGAAGTGCTCACTAATTCTTTCATGAGCATCTGCTGATTCAGAATCCGGCGCAAAATCTGCCAAATCTGTGTGGAATACCGGCGTGTCAACAAACGCTAAATCGGCTACTAAGCCCATGGTTAGCACTGCAGATAAGATGAGAATCGGCCAAGAGAACTTGCGGAAGCGGTCTGACTGACCCCGCAGCGCATCCTCAACGGCTGGAGAACTCACATGCCGCGGGTGCGCTGTTAGGCTTAAAGCGAAACGGGTCAAAACTTCATTTTTGCATTAGTTTTTACATGCGTAGCATGTAGCGATTTGAGCATTTAGATGCCAAAGGTTCTTGAAGGCGAGTCTGAACGGCGACATCGTTCACTATGCCAGTTAAAGTTCTAGCCCGCGACGATAATGAGCTAAGAGTACGCTTCATCGGAGAGTCTCACACCTCTCTACAAGTGCTCCGTGAAAGACTGAACAGCGACAAGGGTGTCGACTATGCAAACTACTTCCCTGGTCATCCAGACCTAGATGAACCTGAATTCTTCATCCGTACGAACAAGGGAGTCGACCCAGCGAAACTGTTGAAGAAACTAATTGGAGATATCCAAGGTGACTTCTCCAGCCTAAAGCTTTGAGATGTGTTAGTACATGTCCGCTGAGGATGGACTAGCCAATACTATTGGTTTAACTGGCTATGCTGTAGATTCCACTGGAATTGGTGGAGTGCTTAAAGCAAGAGTTGCGGATTTCAGAGTGGATGAAATTTCAACCAAGATCAGTATCGACTCAAGGGGCCGCTTTACTGCAGCAAACATTACACTAACAAATTGGGAAACAAATCGTTTCATTGGCAAACTTGCTAAGGCTTGCGGAATTTCACGAAACCGAATCTTCTTTGCTGGAACAAAGGATAAGCGGGCGGTTACACGTCAAGTTTTCATCATTGATGCTCCCCAAAAGAAAGTCGCACAAGTAGAAATCCCAGATGTTGAGATTGAGATTTTAGGCAGGACACACCAAAAAATTGGTTTTGGTAATCACAAAGGAAATCGATTCACAATTGTAGCGAGAGGCTGCTGTCACCCTGATGGAAGTCCGATGACAAATTCTGAGGCAATGGAAAAGATTGCTGAGATCGAAGCTGCAATGAGAGAGAAATTAGGTCCGAATTTATTCCCTAATTGGATTGGACCCCAAAGATTCGGTGCAGGTAGGCCTGTCACCCCAGTTGTTGGCCGACATGTGATTGCTGAAGATTGGGAAGGTGCAGTTATGGCTTACTTGAGCATGGAAGGTGATGAGAATGAGGATGCCACTATTTTCAGGAAAAATATTCGTGAAAATGGAATAACTAATGAAGCACTAGATATGGTTCCTCATTGGCTTGGAAATGAAAGATATATGCTGAAACATTTGTTAGAGAATCCAGGTGATTGGACTGGCGCATTTAGAAAATTGCCAAATAATCTTCAATTAATGACTGTACATGCTTTGCAATCTGTGGTTTTCAACAAAACAATCGAAGCTAGAATCCAGAATAATATTTCACTTTCGAACCCGATTACAGGAGATATTGTGGGAAGGATTGATGACAATGGACAACTAGAAACTTCTTCTATTGTCACAGTAGATGAGAGAACATTAGATCGAATTTCACGAAACTGTAAACTCGGCAGACTTGCTGTAACAGCACAATTACCAGGTTCAACGATGGAGAAACCATCTGGAGAATTTGGTTTAATTGAAAATAATGTTCTTGGGGAGATGGGTCTAGCAGAAACAACTTGGCAAGTTGAAAAAATCTCTAGATTAACAACAAAGGGAACTCGCAGGCCGACAGTCACTACATTCAGTGATTTCCAGTATGAACCCGTTCCAGTAGCTGGAGATGAGACCATGGGTGATAAGTGGGCACAGGGCCCGAAGGATGGTGAACTTTGGAATCCAGAAGGGGCATGTATCAGATTTAGGTTCACACTACCTTCCGGAAGCTATGCAACAACATTACTGCGCGAGTTTATGCGGACTCCATTGAGTCAACTCTGATGTAATCAAAGTAGTCCCATCGATAGGACTTCGATTTCACCAGTTCCACGAATAGCACGCATGTTTTCCTCGAAAACATCAGATAATCCTGAACCATCGTTCATTACAACATGAACTTGAATGAATTTCAAGCCGAAAGCCAGTGGCTTTGTCTCACACAATTGAACATCGTATGTCTCATCTTTCAATGCCATAATCTGTTCTACGATTTCATCCGCAGAAACATCATCGACATCAGAATCAGGCATGACTTTGTAAGTTAATGCAACCATTCCCATAATATCACCAGTTCATTTCAAGGTCCCTGAAACCCACAAGAAGCGCAAACATAGGTTACTCCTTGATTTCTACAGCGGGGGCTGCGGCCGATTGGGTCGCCACATGTAGGACAGGGGAAAGTGGTAGATCCTTTGTCCACAAGTGGGACTCCAGAAGATGTGCAGACGGTTGCTCGCTCAGACATGATATACACCTCAGTGCAGCACGGCCACGACCTCTCCCTCTTTATCCTTACGCGAAATAAAATATCATCTATCCAATACTGTAAGTGTTCCAGATTTACCGGTTGATACAACTATCTCACCGTTTCTTGTACGGCACCAACCATTCTCAATTCGTATTATGTCGCCCGTTTTTACTTGCTTTACTTGGTCCGCCCATAATACGATTCCAACTATGCCTGTCTCATCTCTACCGCAGGCTGCTGCCAGAGAACCTGTGTAATTTTCAGAGTTCACCAACCGTCGGGGATATCTGCGCAAAACAACCAGTTCAAGGCGATGGAACTTTTGATTCGCAACTAATTCCGAAACACGTTGCCTAGGGGAACGTGAATGTTTTGTTTTACTTTCCTTTTCCATATGTGATAAGATCGATTTTTCTCTCAAATCCCTCTGCTTCTTAGGTTCACTATCTTTGACCATGAAACCAACTGGATTGATTCAACCGTATTCAAAGATTCCCAGACATTGTATGAAACTGAAAATACTACTCCTTTGGAGTATTTCTTTTCCGGACAGTGAAAGTAGACTTTGCCGGTTCTATATCGTCTAAAGGTTCTGGGCCGCCTTTCCTTTCTTCGAGTGCTGATTCAAACGCAGGCCTTATCTCCCAATCTGGGCCTCTCTTTGGAGTATGAAATTTACAAACTAGATAGACCTCTGAGGAAGAGTTTCTACTAGCCATAGGTGAGAATCTCTTGACGGTTTGAAAATGAGGACGGACTAATTCGATTAATTCCTCCACACCTGCACCTTGGAATAATTTGGTCACAAAATGACCACCATACTTCAGTATGGGTAGTGCAAAATCAAAAACATCAGCAACCAGCATCAATGATACTGCTTGGTCGATATCCCATTTCCCTGTGATATGTGGTGAAATGTCAGACACTACTACATCGATTACCTCGGTATCAATAGCCTCCAAAACCGCTTGTTGCGTAAACGGGTCTGTGATATCTCCTACGATAAGATTCGCTCCTTCCACAGGTACGCATGATTGTAAGTCAACTCCGACCACTTTACCCTTGGAACCGACTAGTTCAACAGCAACTTGTGCCCAACCGCCTGGGTGACAACCAACATCTAACACACTATCTTCTGGCTTGATGATTTTGTGGCGATCTTGAATCTGCTTAAGCTTGAAAGCAGAACGGGCACGGTAGCCACTAGCTTTTGCTTGCTTTCTCCAAGCATCTTTCTGGTGATCCTGTACCCAGCGGTCTACCAAAGTACTCCCTCAGTACTTCGCTGACAGCATCCCCATGATAACTTCATGGACAAGATATTCTTCCACAGGCACAATGAGGCCACTTATTGCCGCACTCATCATGGCCTTGTGCCTAACTTCGTCAACTGCTGCGATGGCAGAAGGCAGTTCAGAAGAACACTGGTTAAGGAGAACCGTTCTGGTTGAAGAAAGAACGGCAATATGGTGTACAACCTGCGCAGAGATTGACCCCGAACTAGCGATTGTGGCCAAGTCACATGGGGCACGTACAGCCATTGTAGGCCTGCATGTGGAGGATGCTTTCGAAAATGATGCAAGTCTTGCCCGAATAGAATATCAAAAGCAAATCGATGATTCGCCATACGGAACTCCGACATTCTTTGTCGACGGCATAAAAACGGCAGAAGGCTATGATGCATGGGGAGATGTTCAACAACGAATTCTCTCGCAAGAAAATTCACGCAGCTCTCCTGAAGAAATGGCAATGATCCTCACTGGTGAAAACATACAGTTGCCAACCCCTGATTATGGACAAATTACTCTTATGATAATCGAACATGACAAGGCAGTTCCAGCAGGTGTGGACAATCCCGGCGAAGATGTTCGCGACCGAGTTCTTGTTGGAATGAGGGTAATCAACACTGAAGGCAATATAACCGAATACGGGGATTTGGAATTGCCTGAATTGTGGTCACTGGTCATGATTCACGAACCTGTCGAGGGTGGTTCGCCATATGGTGTTGTGGAAATTTCGAACATTGATTATGAAGAAGATTCGAATAATGAACTCCTACTGATTGTTGCATTTTGCGTACTTTTAGGTGGTCTATTGGTATTTATTCCAGCAAAAAACTCCCTAAATACGGAAGAAGAATGAGTTTTTACGTGCAGAAATTGCTCTGATTTCTATAAAAACTGTAAAAAAACGGTAAAAAAACACACATTTGACCAAATCTTTGATAAGGTTGAGGGTTAATGTATAATCATGGAACCGACACATGATCCTACTGAAGACTGGCTAAGTGAGAGTGTTAAGTCTTGGATGGTAGAATATACCGTTGAAGTTGGAGGAGAAACCAACCGTCACCTCTCGATGATCAGTGCGAACGATATCAATGACGTTCACCACCACTTACTGAGTGAACTGAGAAAGATGTATCAAACCAGCGAGAGAGTTGATGTCACTGTACACAGAATCGAGCCTGTAACTACAAACACAGATGCACTGTATTTCGAAGGAATCTACTCACCCTGAGGTGATGTGTAAAAGATGACAATATTTTGCTTGTCAGCTAAAATATGGTTCTCATAATCGAGGCTAACTGTTCCATTAACCGTCATCTCTACAGTTCCGCCCCTGTAGTCAAAAATACCAGTTTCATTGAAATGCTTGCCCCATACATCGAAGAAAACCTCCAGAGGAACATCCTCTTTTGTATAGTTCTCAACATGTAATTTTCCCGAATTGTCGTGCGTATGAGTCATGTGCATTGCACTTGGGCAGGTTTCGGTATCAATCCCAGCATTCGATGGTATATCGTATTCTTCACCATCAATTACGATTGTTAGGTAAGGATGTATGTGCATTTGCATTGAACTATTATGATCGGTCAAACAATATTTTCCAAAGGGATGCATTTCATCTGCCGTACTGCCTGATGGTTGTTGTTGAGTTGGAATTTGCTGATCGGCTTGAACTTCTTCGTTATCGTCGAATACATTTATCATTCCTTGATATTCCATCAAACCAAGTAACGAAACCAGGCAAACGATGGTGAAAACTCCCCACCAGCCGTTTTCATTCAGGAATCATTCCTCCTCATGGTTCTTGTTAACACCAACATCTCCTTGCACTACACTGTCCGAAATGTTGTTAATCACAGTTTGATTAATGACAACCGACTTTGCCTGCTTTGGAGCCACATATCCTCCACGCTTTCTACGTTCTTTAGCAGCCACATCAACGGACTTTGTATTTCCAGCCACATTCCAATCGCTGGAGCCATACATGTTCGATAATCTGAAGAGACCAATTGTGGCAGAAATGTGTGCGATGTGTGCAACTGTACAGAATTGACAGATTTTGCCAATCTCGTATTCAGCATACATCAAGTAAAGGATAACACCAATGCCAAGGATTCCAAAGTTGGTTCCAAGTTTTAAGTGGTTCAATACCCAAGATGCTGTAGGTTCCTTTGCCATTGAGATGATTAGCCACATGAACATTGCAAAGGCTAGCATCCCGAGTAGTCCCCAAGGCAATCCAAGATAAGGCATGGTATTCCAGTCGTTGTTACCAATAACGCTTGCGCAATCACAAACAGTTCCTGCTGAACAGAATGACCCACCACCCATTTCCTGAGCTTTGTTATGCATCCACAAAGTGTGAGCAGATACAGTAAAACCACTGAAGCAAATTAACAGAAGACCACCAAATGTCCTCCCTAATTTGGTTTCAAGGGATGGCCATTTTGAACGCAATGCAGGCAAGGCTAGATTTTCCCCCAATGGAGTTAACATCGCTATACCAAGCGCAAATATGGCTAAGTGCGGTAATAGATTTGGATCAAAACACTCGAGTCCAGCTACCATCTCAATCACCTCTTGGGATCTTTTCATCCATTGCGTCCCAAACAGTATATCCTGCATCTGCATCTAAATTCACATATTCAATAATTCCATTGGGTGCAACCAAGAAATATGTCGGAGTTCCAAATCCTCCCCAGTCGTCACGATGTGAGTTATCTTGCAGGTCCATGTATGGGAAATTGTGACCGTTATTATCTCGGAAATCCTCTATTACTGGCCTGCCGTATGATTTGCCATCAGTGTCTTCATCCCATAATGAGATTGATACTGCCAAGAATTCAACTGAAACATTTTCAGGAGTTGAACGTGGAGGGTTGTCGCCTAACCACTTTGCTTGCTCATTAGGAATTTCCTCAGCCGCTTGCTGCTGACAGTAGCCACAGTTGGTATCCATGAATTCAATCATGAACCATGTTCCTCCATCACCCTCCGACCACAATGGGTCGATGTGATCTTCGAGATTGAAATCAGTCCAACTACTTCCATCATAGACTTGGCCTTCAAGTTCTGGAACTCTATCGCCAACACCTATTCCGGTGTAAACTGGGTTAGTAGTAAATGCAATGTATGTAAATGCTGCAATGAACATCAAAGACACTATCATCAAACCATCTGAACGTGCTCCAGCCTCATTAGAACTATTTCTTCGTATCATAATTTCACCCCATAATCTCCTGAATTAGGACCCTTGCAGTGTACGCCACTGCTTCTTCGCTATCATAGTTAACCTTGAATCCAAGTTCTTTGAGGCGATTTATGGAAAGCATTGCTTTTGGAATATCGCCAGCCCAGCCACGGTCTCCACCTGTGTATTCAATACTGGCACCCTCGCACCCGGTTTCCTTAACAACAATTGCAGCAATATTCCTAACGCTGCATGTGTCGTTAGAACCAAGATTGTATAGATTGATCCTTTCATCTGTATTATCGATAACATGTAAGATTGCATTAACACAATCTCCAACTTCCATGTATGACTTCTCTTGCAAACCATTACCCAAAACCTCCAGTCGACTTGGGTCTGCTTTCAATTTGTGAATGAAGTCAAAGATTACACCGTGAGTACCTCTCTCTCCAATTATGTTTGCAAATCTGAAGATCCATGCTTGCAAGCCAAAGGTTCCAACCCAAGAACCGATTAAACCCTCTCCAGCTTGTTTAGATGCTCCATAAAGCGAGATTGGAAGACAAGGCCCATGATTTTCAGGAGTAGGCATTGGTGCATTTTCGCCATAAACTACTGAAGAAGAGGCAAAGGCAATCTTTTCCACATTTGCGAGCCTCATAGCCTCCAATACATTGTATGTAGCAATGGTACCTTCCTTGAGATCTGTATCAGTAATTCTCGTTCCTAGTCGAATATCGGGATTAGCAGCCAAATGGTAGACCATTTCGACACCGCTCATCAACGGCTTTAGAGATTCTAAGTCTTTGAGGTCGACCTTGTGGAATTCAACAGCACCTGAATCGATATGGCCCTGTATGAATTCGATTACACCCGATGACAAGTTGTCCACTACTAAGACTTCGTCGCCTCGTGAAACTAACCTGTCAACTAGATGTGAACCGATGAAGCCCGCACCTCCGGTAACTAGCGCTCGCATGAACATGCGCCACTATTCATTCGTTTTAATCCTCAGTATCAGCGTCTAGATTTACTTTCAAGGTACCTGTGTTGGAAATTAACATGGTGTTCTGACAAAACAGTGATGATTGTTGCGATAGGAACGACGCAGCAAAACCAAGAAGTTCCAGGAGTTGAAAAAAATGCCAAAAGCAGAAAACACAGAGCCAGAATACGAACAAAACACAAATAGCACCCTAGTTGGATTTGTTAGAAAATCTAACGCAGGTAGAGCGGTTAAGCTTTCGATAAATACGAGCGCTTTCCAAGACTGTGCCACATATGTAACCAGCGATGGTCAGACATATGTGCAATTAATTGTGAGTTTGAATGCACTTTCAGGAATCATCGACGGTTCCCGAGCAGTAACTTCAATCAATCATCTGAATGATTAATTGAATATTAACCAGTCCGCCCTTTTCGGAGGGCGGGCTGGTACTTATTTCACTATATTTGAAACGAATTAGCCGAATCACATATATCGGATTCATAAACGCGTATTTCCATGGAGAAGGCCGATGGTCAACCACTGCGCATAGTAGCAGGCCTCCCCATGTACAATGAAGAAGAGACTATTGGCACAGTAATTACCAACGTTCTCGAACATGTTGACGAAGTAATCTGTGTCGATGATGGTTCTTCTGATTCAGGCGCCAGAATAGCAGAAGCTTGTGGGGCCTTAGTTCACAGGCACAGAGTAAATCGCGGCTATGGTGGGGCGCTGAAGTCATTGTTTGCAAAAGCCAGAGAAATGGAGGCTGATTGTTTAATTGTACTAGATAGTGATGGACAACATGACACTAGTGACATCCCTAAGTTGCTTCAGCCAATATTAGACGGTGATGCTGATTTCGTGATCGGGAGTAGATTCGTTGATGGAGGAGGCAGCGAAGACATGCCTGCATATCGCAGATTAGGAATCAAGGTTATTACGGCCGCTTCAAATCTTTCTAGTGACCTAGGTATCCAAGATACACAATCCGGATTCCGAGCGTTCTCAAAATTAGCAATTGAAAGATTGAGGTTTGATTCTGAAGGAATGGAATTATCGCTTGAAATGCTAGAGGATGCACATGAAAAGGATCTGAAAATCAAGGAAGTTCCAACTCTGATACGTTATGATGTACCAAAGGGTAGTAGTTTTACCGCCTTATCACATGGTTTTACAGTTCTTGCATGGGCAATGCTTTCCCTATCTCAGAAAAAGCCATTATTGGTTTTAGGACTGCCAGGATTTGGATTGTTTGCCGCAGGAGCAGCGATGGGACTTAATGCTGTTAATGGCCTCTCCGATTCTGTAGATTACTTAGTAGGCCCCGGGCTTACAGCCGTCTGGATAGGAGTCTTAGGCCTTGCAATGATGGCAACTGGGTTAGTTTTACAAGCAGCTAGAAATTTCTTACGCCACTTGCTGATAAAGGAATTCGGTTTGGCCTAATTGACAATCTTTACGGCATAGCCTTCATGGGTTAAGTGCTCTTCCCATTGTACATGGGAGATGCAAAGGAGAAGTTTGCAGACTACTCCCAACTCGTTCGTGAGAAAGTAGATTCAGGCCTAGACACAGCATATTCTCATGTCCTGGCGCAGCCAAAAACTACGTTCATTTTGTTAGCAATATTATCCCTATGGTTAGGGAACATTGGTACCAACTTCCAAGATCAGATTGTTGATGATGTGGAGGTATTTCTTCCGGAAGGAGCAGAATCAACTGACCTGCTGCTAGAGGTTAGAGAAGAATGGTCAACTGATGTAGCATTCATTTACATCAAGACACCTAACGCTGAAGACCCTGATATTTTTGGAGAAGAATACAACATTACCAGCGTTTCTGTTCTACATGAAATTTCTTGGATAGAAGGTGATGATGAAAATCGCAGAGATAATCAGATAAAACGAGGATTAGACTGGGATAAAGAAGACCATGGTAAGAATGATGGAGTATTGTGGATAATTTCTATTGCTCAAATTATCAAAGAGATCAATTCCAGTGATGGGAGATTCAACAGAGCGATGTGTGAAAACCCAGGAGAGAGATTAACAGCTCAACTAGTCGATTGTGGAACTGCTAGCCAGGCTCCCGGTATTAGCGGAGGATTATACGCAATCCCCGACGAACAACAGAGAATCGACGAAATCGTAAATCAATCAAATGGTTCGCTGGGAGGTTTAGCCAAGGATACGAATGGTGATGGCATATGGGACACTACTGCTGTTTTGGTTGGAATGATTTCTTCAAACCAAATTAACGAAACTGGTGTATGGGGAGATTACAAGGAATTCTTCTCACACATTGATGCTGTTATTGACGAGGACAATCGACCTACTCAATATAGCGTAAATCAGCTAAATATGACACAAACAGGGCTATCAAAAATCCTCGAAGATGTTTCTGATGCAATTTATCTTGATTTACTTAATATGATGCCCATATCACTATTTCTTACAG
The DNA here is from genome assembly GCA_002709705.1 of Methanobacteriota archaeon. Classification (GTDB taxonomy): domain Archaea; phylum Thermoplasmatota; class Poseidoniia; order Poseidoniales; family Poseidoniaceae; genus MGIIa-K1. The sequence continues at coordinate 36,024 of PAQE01000008.1, forward strand.
TCTTGATAATCACTCTATTACATCGTTCTTGGAAAGTTGTAATCATTTCAGGAACACCTATTGTGATGGCACTAGCGGTTACATTTGGAGCGACAGTCCTGTTCGAAATGACGCTAACTCCGATGATTATTGCAACGTTCCCGATTTTAATCGGGCTGGGGGTTGATTATGCGTTACACATGGTTAACCGTATCGAAGAAGTTCGGCGGAAACGTATAGACGCTGCTGTTGAAGAAAATGAACGAAGACGACGAAAGGGGCTGGTTCCGAATGAAGTACCCGATATGTGGGACCCTGATTTCTACCGGTCTTGTGTCATGGAGATGTCTAGGACCACTGGAGTTGCAGTATTGGTTTCTGCTGTAACCACAATCATCGGTTTCTCGGTACTAATTCTTCCTAACATCGTATCTATAATTCCGATTCGTTCAGTCGGTATGACTCTGGTTGCTGGAATCATGGCAACGTTGGTTTTCTCAATGATTCTAGTTCCGGTATTATCTTGGCTACTTAGATTCAACAAACGTTCCAATCCTCCGATGTGGGGTTCGATTTCTAGATTCCCGGTCAAGAACTTCGCTGTTGTACTTCTTCTAGCTGGAGCTGTTACTCTCGCTGGAGTCAGCAATCTTGATGAATTGGACAAACCAATTACCGGTTCTGACCAAACTCCCGACAACATTCCTTCCATGGAAGCCATGGTTGAATATTCAAGAACATTCTCTGGTGGACAAACTTCTCTATTCATTTTCGATGCATCTAAACATGTGAATGATGAAGATATCAATAATCAAGATATGAAGATAAGATCACTAGAAGTCCTAGACGCCATGGATGCTTTGGAAAACAAAATTACTGAAGTCCCTTACACCAACACCACGAGTTTGATTACATTCCTCGAGGCTGTTCCAGTAGTTATCGGAGAACCAACAACCGGAGTGATTCTGTATGATGGAACTCTTTGGGGTCTATTGCATGAGGAATGTTGGGAATCAAATAGTCCAGAGTGTGCTGCTTGGGTTTTACTTGATGCTACCTCGAGCGATGGAGAAGGAAGAAAGCATCTGCGAAAAGACATGGTAAATGTAGCCTATGATACATTGTCTAAGGAAGTACAATGGATGCTTACCAATGTTGATGGAACAAAGGCACTGGTCTATGTTACCCAGCCTTACATGAACCTGGATAATGCAAGTATGCTCCGTGATGATATTGATGAAATGTTAGTGGAACCAATGGAAGAACCTGGAATCAGAGTTTCACCTTTGACTGGCGGACTACCTGTTAGCCTTGACATCAATGAAGGAATCCATGAAACCCAAAGTTACACAACTTTGTTGACTCTACTAATACTGACTATCGTGTTATGCTTCGTATTCCGATCTGCTAGAATTGGAATCCTAACAATGATACCAGTTGCTACTATCATAATATGGCAACCATTGCTAATGAGTTCGGGAGATGTGAATGTAAATATCTTCACAGCGATGATTGGAACTATTGTTTTCGGAATAGGTGTTGATGATGCGATTCACGTAATGCACCGTATTCAGGAAGAAGGTGAGACTGCAGTAGGCATGTCGCGTGCTGTCGAGAGTACTGGACAGACCATCTTCGAAACGACTGCGACTACTGTTGCTGGTCTAGGTGCTGGATTCTTCGTAGCATTCCCTGGACTGGTCAATTTCTTCATTTTGATGATGTTGCTAATCGGATTTGCTTTCCTAACAAGTGTGTTCTTACTACCAGCTTGTATAACATTAGACCATATTGTGCGGCGAAAAATCAAGGGCGAGTCTGGGTTCATCGATTTCGGCGAAAATGCTGTTCTCACGGATGAAAATATGAAGGCTGTGGACGCAATTTTAGACTAATCCGGCCTAATATTTATCATTAGTTTTGTTTAGTCAATCTCATGAAAGATTTCTTTCAAAGTATAGATTTCGAGAATCAAAATACATATCTCAAAATAATCTTATTCATCTTGATTGCCAATATAATCGGAACAAATATTTTCATTCCAGATTTTTTTACGTTTGAATTTGCATGGCGAATATGGACTTGGAGTTTACTTGCAGACATAGTTTTCATCAGTACAATGACCGCCTGCTTGCTAATTCCTCTAGAAATGCATTCACGAAGTGATTCTTCAATGCGAACCCCAATTTACGGAATAATTTCCGGTATGATGGTTTACTTAGGATATATGGCGAGTTGGTTTTTTGTTTGTCTGTTTTCAAATGAATGGACTATGGATGATTACGAATGGGTGTTCCATGGCTACTGGGGAGCCATAGCATGTATGCTTACATCAATGGTCATAATGAGCGCTAGTAATACAAATTAAATGGAGAATGCAGGGAGTAAGCCCCTTTCTGTTACCTTTCGGCGACTGCATTCAACTTAGCATCCTACCTGTCCCTGTGCGTGCAACATTAACGGGACTGTTTGGACTTGCTCCAGCGGGGTTGCTCGTCTCATCGACAATATGGCAATCTCGTCCTTTCGGATTCATCGTACACACCACTCATCGTTCGTTTCTGCACCATTGACCGACCCATTTCTGTGTCTCGACTTGTGTCGACCGCCTGCACTATGGAGAGGGGACTTTCCTCAGACTCGAAGTCTGTCAGCAGTCCTCCTGCATCCTCCACGCTACCGTGAAGCCTTTCACATTTCAATCCATTGCATGCATCAAGCGAACTCGCTATCCTCAAAATCATCTTCTCTAGGCTTCTTTCCGGACATCACTAAGAATCCTAACAATCCAATCATTACGAACGTGATTACTGCAAATCCTGTAAGCATGGCCCCACTAGCACCTTCTAGACTTTCTATAACATATGTAGAGTCGCCACTCTCAACCTGTATAGGATTAGTTCTTGCAAACTTACCATCTGGTGTTGAAATCTCGATCCAAGATGCACCTTCATCCTCAGGAACCCATTTTGCTTCAAAAGAGGTAAATGAATTTGCAGGAACCTCGATATTTACGATTTCAATAAGCCTTCGATTGTCTCCATCTTCAATCACTTCAACTCGAACACTTGTCAAGCCATCCACTTGGCCATCATTGTACACAGTTACATTGACCAAAATAGCATCACCTGTTTTGGGATATTCGCTTTCAATCACAATTCCATCTGATTCCAAACGAAGGTCTGCATCACGGTTTGCTAATTGTAAAATCGCCAAAGGAGATGAACGGCTATTGAATTGCGAAACAATCTGCTGACCAGCCAAATCTTCTCCTTCAATCCATACCCAAAGATCCCAAGAGTTCTGTCTACTGACCTCTGGTACTATCGAATCGACATCTAAGGTTGCAGACAAAGGTATTGAGTTCCCTGCCCCAGTTCCAGCTATGAGTTCCATACTGACATTTCCGCCAAGAAGTGCTAATTCTGGGATAGCCATTCCATGTGGAACTATGAGCCAATTCATTTGTAATGAATCTAGATTGAGACCTTCAGTTTCATTGACCATCACTTCAAATCTCAAATTTTCCCAATCTCTTTCCTGGACTAAATCAAGAGGATCTGGTGACAACAATTGTAGAACTCGTGGCTGATTGCTATCAACAACCATCCAAGCTACAATTTGCTCCGTATCCGTTCGATCAATTGCGCCAGTAGGTAAATTGATCAAATCTAATTTGATTGGATGAATACCGGTTGAGTTAGGTGCAACTAAAGTCAAATTAACTATCCCATTTTGTGATAAACCAAATTGTTCCATACCATCTATTGATGCCGATACATCGACAATTGTATTGACTAATTGACCGCCTTTAGTCCAGATAATATCAGCATTTAGGACACTAGTCTGACCAGGGGCCACAAATGCCGATGACTGGATGAATCCTGCTGTGTTCAAGTCGATTTCCATTTCGCTAGAATATCTCCAGTTTGAATCAAGTTCGCTTCGATGCGATTGTCCTGAATCATCGCTTGCAGTTATCCTAATGCTTCTTTCTAAAGATGAATCAGGGTTGAAATCCCATTCAAATGACATGACAACTTCTAGTGTAAACATTGGGTCAAAATGATGTGAATCACCTACTATGAAACAATCTTCAACCACAATTGAAGAAGTTGTCGAGGAACAACCCGATTGTGAATTCCAATCAATAACAAGATTTTCATTTGAATCAGATGAAAGGTCAATCGATACCGATTCTATATCTCCATAACCATTGACATCTCTAATCGGAATTTGCATACTGTAATTCTGACCAGGGTGTAACCAATTATCATCATGAGTCCAGCCAAGTCCATCTTCCAAAATCACCGGAGCCCCGTCCGGACCAAAACTGATGATAAACATTGGATTCTCTTCAGTACCAGAATCTGGTAATGAATGGCCTGCAGGGTCGAATACTTCCAGCCAACCAGACATTGAATCCCCTAATTCAGCATCGCTGATATCAATAATAGTAGAATATACTCCTTGAAAACCATTCATATTTGCGGGTTGGTCTAATTGTATAGTTCGTTCACCTTGCCATGAAGTTTCTACATGCAAGAGAGAGTGTCGTGGCAGCACCGGTCTATCACCTATCTCGAAAATTAGTTCAAGTGGCATATCGGTACTTCTATGGTCTAGTGGAGCTACATTTGTGGAAATCAAAACAGGTGCTAAATCATCAATCAAGAAGGTGGCGTTCTTCGGCACCTTCCAGTTTATATTTTGACCATATAATCCGCTTACGCCCACTTGTAAATCAACCTGCGATGCTAATTGATTAGGAGTGAACATTAGTGTTGCAACACCATTGGTTAGCGATTGAGTAGTATCAGTAAGTGCTCCATCCACATACAAGGCTACGCTGAATGTTGAAGAACGTGGCGAGTCTTCCAAATCTTCGAATGCTAACTCTACCTCAACAATACCTGGATTGGCAGGATCAAAGTATAACGCATCCCAAGATGACTCTGCCCCATTTGCGAAAGACAAATGCCAATCTACAACATCTACATCTTGCTCTACACCCATGGACCACCCTGAACCAAATCTAATCTGATTTGGTTGTGATGCAGGACCATTCATATCGATTGAACTAGAAGCAATCAAAGCAGCTTCATCAGGCCATATTGAAGAAATCTGAATCCTGTGGAAGAACTCAACCGCAGAATTACTGAATTGATAGGAAAAGTCGTCAATAATAATCCCCTGGTCTGCAGTACAACTGTTGCTGACTGTTGAACAATGAACTGAACGAGTCCATTCACTTCCTCCTAAAGTGAAAACTGAAGACCATCCTTCGTTGTTAAATTGAGTTGCCGCATCGCTAATTCCAATATTTGATAGATCAAAGGTACTGTTGAATTCATACCAATCATTACCAGCAACTAAAGTGTCAGTTTGATTTGTCATTGACATTCCTGTCGGAAGTGGCGAACCTAGTGTTTGTAACCCGTAATCCCAGATTAGTAATCTTCCGGGATTTGTCATTACAACAGGGATTGGAACTTCTTTCATCCCATTAGAGGGAGATATTTGTGATAACTGTGAATTTATTGCTGCAATAATTGGTAATGCTGAATCACCCTCAATGTGAGCATCATATCGATATGGAACCGACAGCCCAGAAACCTGTAAGGTGCCACCCGTGCTTGAAGAAACTGAAACTTCAATCTTGTGAGCATCCAATTCCCCAATTATGTTCAGTTCTGCAGTTCTAGAGTCCATTTCGGAAACTAAATCTTGCATTTGACTGTCGCTAAGCATTACTCTTGCAGAGTTTTCAACGAATCCTAAAGATTCAGAAAAAATGTCATTTCCACCAACAGAGAATGTGACTTCAACATCATTCAGTGGCGCTCCTATTGCAGTAAATGCCATCATCATATTTCCTGTTGAATCATAGGAAGGGTGCGAGTGTCCTGTTCTGATTGGATAATACAAAGAAGTAAGATCTGATCCAGATGGAGCAATCGATAATTCCACACTCTTTTCACCATTTTCGAATACATCTTGTAATCCCCAGCCACCAATCATTTCATTCGAAAATGACCATTCACTTACACCATCTAATCCAATGTCAATTCTTGCATCTAAAGGTGAGGATTGACGATGAAGATCGATATTAATGGAATCTATAGAATAACTGCCGGTGCCACTCCACCTAAGGTTTAGATTAGTACTAGGAGAATCCATCTGCAATTTGCCATCAGTAGGAATTGAAGTCCATCCTGATGTTGAGCAAGAACTAGAATCGATAAAACAAGCCTCGAAATTACCACTACCTGTTCCAGTCCACGACATATCGATTGCACTAAACGGATGAGTTAGTCTCCACTCTGGAGAATACAACATCCCATTACCAGAAACTTGACCATTACTATGAGATGAAAATCCTGACCAACCATTCGTAGTTGGATTATTTGTAAATGATTCAATTATCCCCCCACCTAATTTAATGGAATGAATGATTGGCGATTCACTAACTGATTCCATTTGGATTTTTAGTTGCACTTGAGGATGCTTCTTGAAATCGATAATAGACAAATCAGCTTGTAATTCTTCAAGTTCAGAAAAACCAGGAATAATACTGGAATCATTTGCATCAATTAGACTCCATCGCATTATCGCCCCTTGAGGTATTGTGGCATCAATCGCCATCAACCCATGCTGCATTTCCATTTTTCCAGTTGCTCCTGGTCCGAAAGCTTGACTGGTCCAATTTGCCGAACCAGTTCCCGTATTTCCTCTAGGTTCGATTACTACGTCATCTACATTCCATCCAGTGTAGGTAACAGATCCATCAGTAGTCCCCAAACCAAACCTTACTTGGAATGCGGAATTACCTGTTATGTAATTACTGATATCATAGCTAACTTGAGTGTAAGAACCATCATTTGTTGTCCCATAAGGATTAGAATAGACATTTGTCCATCCGCCGCTGTTTGTCTTTACCGATACGTATGCTCTGTCATAAGAAGAGGATTCAACACCTAACCTCTTCCAGAATTTTAGATCCCATGTACCAGAACAAGATGTGCAATCAATAGTTGGAGAAGTAGCCCAATATGGGCCACCCATGTAATTAGGATAATTCCCGTTGTAAGTGTAAATTGCAGAAGTTCCTGAATGAACACCGTTAACAGAACCTAATGTTGAGTCATAACCGTGGGCCCAACCTCCTGCAGAATTCAAGGTCCAGCCTTGGACTGAACCTTCAAAATCCCATTCATGGGACATCGGCAGAATCCTCAAACCAGTTAGATTGTAATTGATTCCATCCATTGAATCCCCATTCATCCAATCTGCCTTGTCATCTAGTGTAACAACATCATTAATTGGCCAAGGTTTTTCGAAAACTTTCACGTCAAAATCTGTGACTATTTCGCCATCTGGCACCTCAATAGTAAATTGGTCTGACATTCCATTTGGCCCCAGCCCAATTACGACATCCACATTCCGATTGGGGTTAGCATTCACCATCGGTAAACATGACATTCCACAGAACATTAACACCAAAAATAGTGCCAATTTCTGTCTCGCCATGCCTATGGCATGAACTCTAAGCACTTCAGACATTCGCCTTCACATTGCTTATTGACTCCTGGCTACTGGAGAGTTCATGGCGGATGTTGAAGAACTGAAACGCAAGGCAGGAATCGAAGCTTGCAAATTTGTAAAATCCGGCATGAAAGTCGGATTAGGTACCGGTTCAACCGTGAAACACACGGTTGTCGAACTTGGTAGAAGAATGGCTGATGAAGGTTTAGAAATAGTTGGCGTACCTACTAGTCTTGCAACTGAAAAACTAGCTAAGGAAGTTGGAATTAAGTTAGTGGAATTATCTGAAATTGACGGCCTGGATATAGTGATAGATGGAGCGGATGAATATGATCCCAATTTCCAGTTAATTAAGGGCGGGGGAGCAGCTTTGTTGCGAGAAAAAATTGTTGCCCAAGAAAGTTCTGCGATGGTTGTTGTTGCTGATGACAGAAAAAGAGTAGAAACACTCGGAGCATTTCCTTTGCCGATCGAAGTTACACCATTTTCTCATGAAGCGACAGTAAGAGCCCTAAGCAGACTCCTGGACTGTAGGGTAAATATCAGAATGGCGGGAGATGGCCCAGTAATCACCGATAATGGAAACATGATTGCTGATGCTCACACTGGCCTGAAAATCGTAGACCCAGTTTCTGCAGAAGCTGACATTTTGCTAATTGCAGGAGTTGTGCAAGTGGGATTATTCAACAATATGTGTGACGCAGTTGTTCTTGCTGGAACAAATGGCGTAGAGACTGTAATCAATCCAAATGGAAGATTGTGAGAATGATTTGGCGGGCCTGACGGGGTTCGAACCCGCGGCCGATGGATTAAGAGTCCATCGCTCTACCTGACTAAGCTACAGGCCCAACCGTCCCTCCTGTAAGTCGTATTTAATCTAATCCGATTTGAAATAGTAGCTGAGGATGAATGTTGTTATTTGACAAAAATTGTACCACTATCTCCACGCAATGCTTTGATGGCTTCACCCGGCTGACAGATAATGGATTTAACATCCTCAAGAGTTTCAACAACTTCAATCGCAGATGCAACTTTTGGACCCATGGAACCAGCAGGAAATTCTTCATTTGCAAGATGGATTCTGGCCTGCTCAACCGTCATCGTGTGATGCTTCTGCTCGCTTGGAGTGCCAAAACCAGTTCTTACAGCATCAATTGCAGTAGAGATTATCAACGCATCTACCTGCATCTCAATTGCTAAAAGCGCACTAAGACGGTCTTTGTCTATCACTGCAGGAACTCCAACATAATGTCCGTCCCTGTGAATAACTGGAATCCCTCCACCCCCACAACAAATCACTATCGCATTTTTTTCTATGAGCGACTGAATAATTTCTAGGTCAAGTATCTCTTTGGGCGCAGGAGAGGCAACGACTCTACGTGGACCATTGATAGTCTCTGCAATATCCCAATCTTCGGACATAACTTGCTCGTTTGTCAAAATTGGCCCTACTGGTTTTGTTGGAAACTGAAATCCTGAATCTTTAGGGTCGACTTCTACGCGAGTTAGTATTACCGAAGTCTTTTCTGGACGATTCCTTCTGCTTAAAATCGAATCGAGATTGATTGAAAGCGTATGGCCAATCATTCCTTGAGTTGCTGCCACCCAATCATCCATAGGCTGTGAAGAATCCAAGGCCATCAAATGTCCGACTTGTGGCCCATTGCCATGAGTGAGAATTACTCTCCATCCAGCCTCCAATAGATCGATGACGTCACTCATTACTTTCGCTAGAACCAAGGCAGATTCCTTTTCTCCCGCACCCGTGGGAGAAGATAGAGCATTACCTCCAATAGCATAGACTACAGTCCGCGTCACAGTAATGAATCTGACACGGTATGGTTTCATGCTTTCCCAATATAGTGTCAATCAGATTGTAATTTCAATGCATATTTTTGTTGGTGAAAACCTCAATACTTAGACTGTGCAGGGGAAAACATGGTCGGAGAAGTTTCACCGGATGGCAACTTTGTCTGGAATGGAGAAGAATGGATACCTAAACAAGAGTATAATGCGAATCAAACGCCTGAAAATGCGAATCAAACGCCTGACAATGTGTTCCAATTAGGTGAACAAGAATTGGCAGGAAATGTTGGTTGGGAGCCAGTCACAGAAAAATCGAGTGAAGGCGGAAAAGGGAAAATGATTGCAATGAGCATTGTTGGGATGCTGATTTTATCTGCATTAGGATGGGTATTGTACGCATTCGTAATCGACCCCATGCTATTCCCAGACCCTTACTCAAAAACAAAATTCGTTTCCGTGGTAGACGACCATCCTACTCCTGATGAAGTGATTTCAGGTGATGTTGGGCCGTGGGCTTGTCTTGTTGAAATGGAAATCAAAGAAGATGAGATGACACTGAGAACAAACTTCGACATTTATGCCTCGGATAATAGTGCTAGGTCATATTCGAAAATAAGCTTCGGTTTCTTTGGCTCTTTCGAAAGTGAGGTATGGATTGATGAAGACCAGATTGCGTGGAAAATAGATGACAGCGAAAGTGTGACAAAAAAGAAAGTTGCAATCTCTGGGCTTGAAACAAGTCCTGCGGAAGAGATTTTGTATAACTCCTCTTCACCTGTAGAATTGTGCTTCATCCATCATGACATTGTAGAGAGCATGGAGGAAAATCCATCACAAAAATTCTCCTCTGAGAAGGAACGCTTCCCTGATGAAGAAGGCGTTAGGGCGGTTAAAGTTGAAACAATGATGGAAATTGAAGGCGAAGATGGTGATATGAATATCGCCGTATACTTCGATGATGATGAAAATATCCTAGGTGCTAAAATTTCTAACTCATCATTCGACTGTTTGATCACTTACTCGGATGATTCATTCTCAAAACCTGGTTGGGTAAATACTGCTGATTCAGATGCGCCAATGTTAGTAGACCTCGGTTTCAATGAGATTTGGAGCACTGGGCACAATTCAATGGTTAATTCTCAATACAATGCAACTTATTCAATGGATGGTGCAAAAGTCGTAATTTATGATACTGAATACGATGACTACGGTAATGAAACAAAAGTAACCCAATACGAAGTTTCAATTCAAGATGCACTGGATGAAGGAGCACTCATTCAACCTACGAACTGGAATAATGAACCTGTGAATTGTACTCTAAGTTATACCGACAGCGATTCCGACGGACTCATTTCCACCGGCGACACAGTATCTGTTGATTGTGAAGAGGATGTTCTGAATGGAATGTACTTAGGAATAGCCGATGAGAATGGAGTTGCTGAACAGGTTAGTATGGATGTCCCTTGGTTATCTCCAATATTCACAATAATCGCGCTTCTAGGAGCTGCAATGTTAGTTTCGCGAAGAGATTAGAACTGCTTCTAACAAGCGTGTGATTCAAGCATAATGCCTTTCACGGAGTACCATGGCGAAGGAGTTCTGGATTGGCGATGTCCAGGCTGGTGCACACGATGGTGCAGAAGTTGAATTGAAGGGATGGATTAAAAGATCTCGTGGTTCAAATAAAATCAGATTCGTTGTACTGAGAGACTCCACAGGTACAATTCAGTGCGTAGCTAAGCGTGATGTAATCGGCGATGAATCCTTTGAATCACTCAAAGGAGCATTGATTGAAGCATCTTTAATTCTCAAAGGAACCGTAAATGCTGATGAAAGAGCACCAGGTGGGCACGAGTTGATTGTGACAAGTGCAGAAGTGGTTGGTGCTGTAAGAGCAGAAACCCCATTCCCAATTACAGAATCAGCCATGGAAGCAGCAGATGGTGGAGAAACAGAGTTCCTTCTAGATAACAGGCATCTCTACCTGAGAACTGGTAGAATGACTGACATGCTGAAAATCCGTTCTAGTGTTTTTGGAGCAATTCATTCCTATTTCCGTGACAGAGATTTCACAGAATACCAAGCGCCAAACTTTGTTGCTGGCGCTGTTGAAGGAGGCTCTACACTATTCGAAGTTCCATATTTCGGTCGTAAAGCATACTTGACTCAATCTTGGCAACTATACGCCGAAGCAGCAATGCCTGCATTGGAGAGGTTGTACACAATCGCACCTTCATTCCGTGCTGAAAAAAGCAGAACTCGACGACATTTGACCGAGTTTTGGCATGCTGAAATGGAAGTGGCATGGGCATCAAATGCTGAAATTATGTCACACGGTGAAGGCCTAGTTAGACACATTGCGAAAACCGTTCTTGAAGAGCGAGAGAGTGAACTTAGCAGCATAGATAGAGACCTAGACCTACTAGCAAGATATGCGGACAACCCATATCCTAGAATGCGATATGATGAGGCTGTTGAAACACTTCAAGGGATGAATATTGATATTGAATGGGGACAAGATTTGGATTATTCCAAAGAAAAAGTACTCACACAAGATTTCGAAGTTCCACACTTCCTAACACACTACCCAAAGATTGCCAAACCATTCTACCACAGGGTTGACCCTGATGATGGAAACTATGTGCTATGTCACGACCTTTTGGCTCCTGAAGGATATGGAGAAATCATTGGTGGAGGGGAGAGAACTTGGTCCGAAGAAGAGATTCTTGCAAGAATCGATGAGGAAGGAGTTCCACGTGAACCATACCAGTTTTACATCGACACACGAACCTACGGTGGAGTCCCTCACGGCGGATTCGGATTAGGAGTTGACAGAGTATGCTCATGGCTTTCTGGTGCAGATCATATCAGAGAGGTTATTCCATTCCCGAGAGATTCGAGAAGAGTTACTCCTTGATGTGATTCTTAATCACTTCCAGAACATCAATTAGATTGCGGCTTCTTATCGTTTTCTTGGCAATTGCTACAGGTTTCTCATCCCAAGGGTTGAAGCAAATAGACAGCTCACTCTCTTGGAACATTCCAATGTCGCCGGCACTATCTCCGATAGAAATCGTGCGCTCTTTTGGAATATCGAGGCGCCTTTGTAACATCTTCACGATTGAGCCCTTGCCATTCATTTGAACTTGATATCTTCCAAAATCGTCAACTGTTCCATCATTTCTTTCCAGCCAACCATTTGTGAAGACATGGAACTTAGTATCGCATCCTCGGTGGCGATTTATTCCACCCCAGCGCCTTCGCCAAGGCTCTGAACTGGGGAACATGCAGGCGATATCCCTCGCAGTTTCCTGCATTCCACCACTGATTATTGCGATTTCATGACCTTCGTCTAAAATCCATTGAAGGCATGCCTTCATGCCCTGCATTAGCGGAGTATCTTGACACAATTCCCTCATTTTTAGGTCAGTGATTTCAGGGTATGCTGCCTTGATCATAGCCAAATCCATCTTCAGCCAATCCCATTCGTCTAATTTTCCCTGATTGTAAAGATTGAATGCTTCTTCGTTGGAAATCTCAAGCCTATCATAGACATACTGCCATGTAGACATGTGGTCAACAAGGACTCTATCCATATCAAAACAAACCAGATATCGCATGAAATCGACTCACTCATTTTTCGGCCAATGATTATACTGAGCCTGTATTTGTTTAACCTGCTTACCCATAATATAGAGAATCAGTCCAACCATCATTGCAAATAATCCCATCAAAGTTACAGCAATAACCGCTAATCCCACACCTACACTGGTTTCATTCCATTCACTGAATGTATCCAAAACATCTCCTGACAATTTGTAACCAACGATGAATAGAACAACACCTGGAATCCCAAACAGAAGTAACGGGTGTCGAGATTCTAACATCCAATAGAAAAGTTGAGCAAATTTAGAAGCAGTGGCAAGGGATTCTCTTTGTTGGACCTTGGGTGCTGGTTTGGAATGAAGCACGCGTACTCGCAAGTTTTGTTCTAACTCAAAAGGTGTGTCATCCGAGGATGATTCAGATAAGGCACTCAAACCCGAATTTGATGCTGCTAAGTGAGAGATCTGTGCTTCAGAATAAATTATTTCTTGAGGATTGGTATTATCGGTTTCCTCACTGAAAAAGGACATGTGAACATCCCAATTCTCTCTTGCTCTGTTGACGAGCAGGGGCATATCACGAAGTTTGAACCGATTAGTTACATGAATCAAAAGCGTGAACCCATCATATTTGTCATCCAGTAATACTTTACCCAAAGTTGGAACTAGAATATTTCCTTGATGATTTATCACTCGACAATCGACTTTACTTGCCATTTGGATTGTATCGTCACTGCTACCTAGGTCTAGCAAAATGACCTCATCACCCAACTCTCGAGCACGGACAACAAGTGAAACCAATCGCAGCTCGAAGTCCTTGCCCATCAACACAATTCGCAAGGACTCCATACATCGCCGGTATTCTTCTAAGTCATGAAGTTCATGGATGATTTTTGATTGATAAGCGGTTTTCCTAGGATACTGTTTTTCCCCATCAACCTAGAACTTCAAGGGCTTCAGACAATACGCTGCTGTTGTACCAGTATGTCTTGTTCTTCCAAATCGTATTTCCTTCACCATCCAAAATTGTGAAAGAAGGTGTGGCAGGAGTTTCAAATGCTGTGGAATAATCAAACTCCGTTTCTTGATTCTTGTCAACATCGAGTGCTGGTTGGCCTTCATTAGGAATAAGTACTGGCCAGAGAGATTCTGTCGAACTATTACTAGAAGCGTATACTTCAATCACTTCATCACGTGATTCAAATGAGGGATAACGGTGTATTGTAACTATTCTTGTGTCGTTTGAGATATTTCCACTTCGCATTTCTTCTGCAATCATTTCTGTCCAATCATGGCACCCACTACAACCAGTCGAAACCCACAGAATCATGGTGTTCTTGCCATTCGCATCCTGCAACAAGTCCATTGTTTCTACACGGTCAATCTCTCTGTATGCTGTTTCTGCAATGATATTCAAACGCTCTGGAATTTCCAGCCCATCTTCTGTTTCTACGCTTTCAATGGCGGCAGGGGCGGTACATCCCGGAAACATCAGAAGTAACGTAAGCACCAGCCATGAAGCGTTCCTAAGCATGTGATTATGTTTGTATAATTTCTTTTGAAGATTTGTTTCTCAAAGCATGAAGTTATCATGCGAAACTACCTCGCAGCACCATGTACCAAGGGATGAGGATAGGAGTCGTCATCCCTGCTAGAAACGAAGCTAAACATCTCCCTGGCGTTCTTTCGGGAATCCCTTCATTTGTCGATAAAGTCGTTGTTGTCGATGACGGCTCAACAGACGGAACTGGCGATTTGGCAAGAGATGCTGAATTGGTTAGATTAGAAGGAGAAGGAGTTGGATCAGCAATAGATCATGGCCATAGACATTTACTGGAAATTATGGATACAGAATTTATCTCTGTAGTCATGGCTGGAGATGGTCAGATGGACCCTGAAGATATGGAATCATTGATTGCTCCAATAATCAATCAACAAGCGCACCACTCCAAGGGAGAGAGATTGGATAGGGCTGGAAAAATGCCGTTATACAGAAGAATTGGAACCCTACTTTTGTCAATTTTAACGACTCTTGCTTGTGGACAAACAATCAGAGACCCTCAGTGTGGATACACTGCAACTAGTAGCAAAGTTCTGAAATCTTGGAATTGGGAACGCTCCTGGAAGGGCTATGGTTATCCAAACTGGTGGCTGATGGCACTTTCAGAAAAGGGATGGAGAATCGCTCATGTCCCCGTAAAAGCGATCTATGAAGGACAAAAAAGTGGAATACGCGTTTCGACTTTCTTACCCAAAGTTGCAATCATGCTATTGATTGGATTACATACCCGAATTATTAGAAATACACTAAATAATCCAAGCATACCAATAGTGATTACATGGGTAACATACATTTCAGCTTGGATCTATAATCCCCTACTGTTTGTGGTTACTCACTTGAGTGACAGAATACATGTTTCATACATTTTGAGGGATGCTAATGAGAATTCCAGGTAGATATGCTCACGCCAGGCATATTCTAGTTGGCTCTAAAGCAGAAGCACAGGCAATTTTGAATGAGATTACCAATGCAAGGAAGCCCCTGAAAATGTTCAAAAAGATGGCTCGAGACTATTCCAAATGTCCCACATCAGAGAAAAAAGGTGACTTGGGAGAGTTCCATGAAAGACAGATGGATCCTGCTTTTTCCAAACAAGTTTGGGCTCAAGAACTAGAACAATGTGATTGTTTTATCAAAACCCGTTTTGGCTTTCACCTAATATGGGTACATTCACGGGACGAGTAGTGTCACTCTTCTTCAGAAGGTAATAGATTATCATATCTGTAATCGATTTTTTCAGAAACTGCGGCAAAAACTATTGCAAAAAATAGTGGAATTGAAAAAAGGGCAAAAATATTAGAAATCATAGTTACGATTACCAATATCGATATAATTAGAACAAATAGGGGTATACTGAGTTTTAACTCTAAATCGTCACTCAACCTAAAGAATAGAAACTTTGTTGGCTGAATGGCCATTCCCTGGCCACTTTGCTATTCTTCATCACTTGCAGTTTCATCGGATTGAACTTCTTTAGATTCACTAACACCCGGATCAATAATTATGGCATTATTTCCTGTAGATGACATGTATTGAATCGAATACTCTTTTTGCAGTTCTAATTTTGCGGCTTCCATCTCAAGGAATTTTGTTCGAATCAACTCGTACTCCGCCAAATCATAGTCGTACTTTTCCCTGGCTCTTCGTCTAGCACTAGCATCAAATCTGATTAGTGCCCAGCCTGAAAGGAGGAAACCCAATCCGATAATTCCATTCCTCTCATCGGAAACATGATCGAAAGTGCCGCTAGGTAATTTCAACAGAATCATCAAACCAATGCTACCGAGAGATACGAATAGAATGAATGTACAAAATTCATACAAATCCAATGAGGTTCTTCTCTTCTTTTTGGGTTTGTTCTGCATTACATTCCAACGGCTAGCCATGCTACTCCTATAATTACGAAATAGATTAACATTACCTCATTCAAAATGGTGGGTCTGCCCAGATTTGAACTGGGGTCCAAGCGTCCCAAACGCCCGAGTATAGGCCAAGCTAACCCACAAACCCTTCCAAACCATGCGCAAATGTTCCCCTTCTTGAATGTCACCCAAGAAGAAGGTATGTCCCGTCATTCTGTCTAATGAGTAATCCTTGGCTTACAGCTTCCTCTGCTACATTTTCTGCATCGACTGAGATTCCTTTGCCTCGTAAAGCACCTGCAAGCCTTTCAAGGTGAATTATGTCGTCAACAGCTGCTATTCTTATGCATGCGAACAATTGACTCGCACTTGGATTCTCATTCACTTCTATTGCCTTAGGTAATTTTTCGCGCATTTCGTCACGAAGGTTCTCTGGCATGTTTGCAATAGCAACTTCACGTTGGAGTTCACTTGCATTATCTACAACAGAAACTATTTGCAAATCATCACCGGCAATATTTCCACAATGTGGACACTTGCGAGTTTTACCCATTACCCCCCAACAGCGTTCGCAACTTGGACAGCGAACTACCGTATACACGAAGTCACCTCAAAGCGAGAAATCTGTGCTACCATCAGACGGTTTCCTACCGCCAGGTCGCATGGCGGGAGCAGCCGGAGCCTTTGTGTCGACTCTGCGTGCCGCATTAGCCATAGCATCAGTAGCTTGTCGAGTCAGTCCTGCACGAACTCGACCAACGTTTCCACCGCCTGACATCTTTAGTGACTCAGGCAGGATCAGAGCTGCCATAGCAACTCCGTAATGTTCCTGAGCAGCGGTTACTTCATCAACTGCTACATCGAAAGAAACAACTTCTAAATCACGGCTGGCAAGCCTTCTTTGCAGGTTTCTCTTTAGCAGCGATTCGGTTTCTTCGTAATCTAATTCAGTAGCAATTTTCGCAACAATTGCACATTCTTCACCTTCAGGAGTAGTACAAGCAGCCCATGCCACTCCTGCACAAGCGGTTCCGCCATTGTAAGCATATGATGTCGACAAATGACACTCTACCAATGAACCCATAGGGAGTGGTTGAGGCGGAGTTGCCTCGAAACCCATGGGTAAGAAAGCACCCTGAACTTCAATCAATCTTGAGTCACCAAGGCCCATTTCAACTAATCCTTGATCATACGCATCTTCTGCATTTTCACCCCATGGAGCAACTGCAGTCATTAACCAACCCGGACATGCACCTGCAGTCGGAGATGGACCCTTACCGGAACCGAACATAGTAGGTCGAGTATGGGCTAGGTTCATCAACACCTTGGTTCGAGAGGCTAGTATGACCAGCAATTCCAGGGGCATTCTCGTGCTGGGAGCATCTCTGCTGATGATTGCTACCTTGGGTATGTCAACGGTCAGCGGAACAGGATGGGTAATTCCTATGGCGACATTGCTTTCAGGAATATTCTTGATTCTGGTATTTTCATTCATCACAATTTCTGAAGATAAACAACGAGGAAGCACTCCCGTTAGTAATTCAAGAGAGAATGTTTCAGAAAATATAGAGTCTAATGCTGAGGATTTACCTGACCCCAATGATTCAGGTTTTGACCTACCTATACTCTGATTATTCAGACAGTTCACTACTGTCGAAAACTGGTGATTCTGGGCCTGTGGGTAAATCAGTAAGTTCCTCAGAAGTCAACTCTCGCAATTCTGCGTCAGCATGAAGAATTTGCGAATGTCCATTCGGATCTAAAAATTCCAAAGTAACTGGATTAGGAATAGGGTCTTCCTTCAATTCAAGAAGGGTAGTATGCATTTCTTGCAGCCTTTTGATATCAGACATTTCGGCGTCATCTGTATAGGCTTGTCTAGTGACCATAATTATCACTTCCATGAACCTATCAATTACACCCTCGACGTTTGATACATAACCTGTGGAAGCGCTACCTGGCTTAACTTCCAAATCGAGTTCTAAAAGACGGACTGTGCAAGAAGACGAGCGAACTACTCTGGCGCGTAAGTGTTCTGGTTTTGTGATTACCAAAGTCGATGCCCCCGGCTTTCTTCCTTCAGCAGGAATAAAATCGGTTTGCCTCCAGCCACATGAATTGCACAAGACCGTTACCTGTGTGTGTTCGCCAAAATATGGAATCTCGTCTACATGTGTCATCATGCCAACTTGTCCTTCGACAAAGCATACAGGGCATGAGATATCTACAGGCACAACATCCATTGTATCACCTAGTTAAATTCAGACGGATCTACGCTGAAAGCTTCTGAATCGAGTCCTCTAATTCCACGACACCCTGGAGGAAGGAGCATTAACCTACTCTCTGTTAACCTGATAATTTGGCCACCCAAGTCCTTCTCTACAAACAAGTTCAATCGCTCGATTGCAGTTTGACATTCCAATTCACGATTCATCATTTTCTCCATCCTAACTATTACTGCTTCTCCATCTGCAATCCAGTCCATCAATTGAGGCACACCTGTCAAATCGTGTAGCACAGCTCGATGAATTACCAATCCATCTGCTACTTTAGGAACTGGTGCATTAGGATACAATTTTTCCATGTCGTGATAACGTGTCGGAGCGGAACTACTTGATGACTGCAATGTTGGTTCTTGAGAAGGCAGATTTAGCCTCCTAGGGGCAGAACCTGCGAATGAATCGAGCGATGTCTGCTTGTCACCCTCTTCGCTCATGGAGCATATCGTGTGACGGTTGGTTGATAAGGGTCCCGCGAATGGGCGTATTATCCCGCCTATTTTGACGGGCTCCTATCGAGGTGAAGAAATGGAAGAAGGTCTAAGCGCAGTTAAGACAGGAAC
This sequence comes from Methanobacteriota archaeon, assembly GCA_002709705.1. GTDB lineage: Archaea > Thermoplasmatota > Poseidoniia > Poseidoniales > Poseidoniaceae > MGIIa-K1. The sequence goes on from PAQE01000008.1 coordinate 55,224, forward strand.
AAGCACAGTCGGCATCACCTTCAAAGGAGGTGTAGTAGTTGGAGCAGACCATAGGGCAACTATGGGTCACTTCGTCGCCAACAAGAGTGTGCAAAAACTGTTCAAGATTGGAGACAACCTCGCACTGACAACTGCTGGATTGGTTGGTCACGCTCAGTCTTTAGCAAGAACTCTGGCTGCTGAAGTATCACTATTCGAACTTCGCAGAGGAGATTCAATGACCGTTAGGGGAGCTGCGACTCTGACTGCAAACATTCTCTCTGGAAGACCGCACTGGGTGCAGTTGCTCATTGTAGGCGTAGACAGTGAAGGTGGTTCAGTATATTCAATCGATTCTGCTGGTGGTTCAATCCCAGACTCATATTGTGCAACCGGGTCAGGTTCACCATACATGTACGGTGTCTTAGAAGATGGATTCAAAGAAAATATGTCAAGAGATGCCGCTGTTGCTCTAGCCGCACGTGCATTATCTGCATCCGCTCAGCGTGATGCAGCATCTGGAAATGGTATGGATCTAGCTGTAATTACAGCGAAAGATGGATATGTACCAGTCGAGCAGAGCGAAATCGCAGCCGTACTCAAGAAGTGAGGCTTTCAAACTCCACCCACGGGTTAGTCCCGTGTTCCTCTTAGGAGGTTCACCATGTCAATCAGTGGGCTGGAGGTGATTTATGATGAGACTTAGTTTCAAGGAAATGAAAGACGCGATAGCAAAGATTGTTCCAAAGGACATTCAGTATGATGTCGATTTGGAAGCAGGTGACATTGCAATCGTCACTCCGACACCAGATGCATTTGGTGGGGGAGACGGATTAGTTGGTCAAATTGCGAAGAAGATCAAACGTCGAATTGTTTTGAGACCGCATGAATCAATTATGAAAAGTGAAAAGGAAACTGAGGAGTTTATACACAATTTAATCTCTGATGTTGCAGGAATTGATTCAATATATTTCGATGCGTGTTATTGTGAAGTTACAGTAATTTGTAACAACCCTGGAGAGGCTGTTGGCCGTAAAGGTGTCAATGCAAAATCGATAAGGGATAATTGTGGTTGGTTGGTTAAGTTTGAAAGAACTCCTGCTATACACTCGAAGACCATACATGACATACGAGGATACAGAGGTTCACATGCAAAAGAACGTCGAAAATTGTTGAAAGAATTCGGCTTAAACATATATCGACCAAAAAGGCCAGGTTCTTTTTGGGTTAGGACAACGGGTCTTGGTTCGTATCGGGAAGTGGGGCGTGCATGTCATCTCGTAACCACAAACGAAAGTCGAATTATGATTGATGTAGGAGTGAATATCGCTAATGATTCAGATCCAATGCCGTATTTTACAGCCCCAGAAGCTCTACCTATTGACAAATTAGATGCTGTTATACTAACCCATGCTCACTTAGACCATGCTGGAATGCTCCCGGTTTTGTTCAAATATGGATACAGTGGACCTGTCTACTGCACTCCTCCTACCAGAGATTTGATGTTACTTCTGCAGACTGATTTCCTTAAAATCGGAGGTGCTGAAGGTAAAAGAGCACCCTACGACATGGAAGATATCAGAACTTGTATGCGACATGTAATTGATCTTGATTGGGGACAAACTGTAGATATTGCGCCCGATGTTAAGCTAACATTCCACAACTCAGGACATATAATCGGCTCTTCCTCTCTTCACTTGCACATAGGAAATGGTAAGCACAATTTGGTCTTTTCTGGNGANCANAAATATGANAAATCNTGGTTATTCGATGCNGCCAGTTCNAGNTTNCCNAGNTGTGAAACNCTTGTNNTAGAATCCACNTANGGNGGTAATGGNGACTTCCAACCAAGNAGNGATGAAGCGAACCAAGANNTNCAGGATATTGTNAGNCGAACNATAAGTAGNGGNGGCAAAATGATTTGTCCTGTTTTCGCAGTNGGNAGATCTCAAGAAGTTATGATAGCAATTGATGAACTATTCAAATCCGGNGTTGTTAAGCCAGTTCCTGTCTATCTTGATGGAATGATTCAGGAAGCTACAGCGATACATGCATCACATCCAAATTATTTGACTCAAAGTTTGAGAAAAGGAATCCTGAAAGATGATGGTAATAATCCCTTCACAAGCGAGTGGTTTAGGCCAGTTCAAGGTAGAGAAATGAGGGAATCGATTCTATCAAGCAGCGGTTCATGCATCGTTCTTGCAACAAGTGGTATGATGAACGCAGGTCCTGTCATAAACTACTTCCAACACTGGGCACACGAAAANAGAAATTCCTTGTGTTTCGTCGGCTATCAAGCAGAAGGTACCTTGGGAAGAAGGCTACAAAAAGGATTCACAGAAGTTCCTCTAATTGTTAACGGGAAAACAGAAATCGTCCAGGTAGGATGTGAGATGATAACAATTGACGGCTTCAGTGGCCATTCCGATAGACGACAGTTGATCGAATTTGTTGAAAACATGAGTCCTCGTCCAAGAAATGTGATATTCCATCATGGAGATTTCCANAAGGCTAACGAACTTGGTAGAGCCCTAAGAGAGAAATTCAAAGTTAGGACCTATTCTCCACAAAATTTGGAAACAATAAGATTATCTTGAATTTTCAAAGAACTTATCCACTAAATGCGAGGTTTCATCTCTCTTCTCTGAGAGATTAGTTAACCATTCAGTTGCTCTTTCAATACACATTTGTTTCATCTCACCGGCAAGGATCTTTCCGGCACGATACCCTTGGTTAATCTCTTCTAGGAATGAATCATCCTCTTCAAAGAAATACATCATGTATTGGTAGGCTACATCNTTATCCGGATCTCCACCTAATCGGCGATGCTCCTCAACGGTTGCTTGTCCACCCGAGAATGACTTTTTGATCTTCTTTTCAGCACTAGCAACATCATCTCCAAGGAACAGTGTTGTTTTGGGCTTTGAAGATGACATTTTATCACCTGTCATGCCGACAGCAAATCGATGATAAGTGCTAGAAGGTGCTAGAAGCCCCATGCCCCCCATCTTTCTTTCAAGGTCCAATAATGCTATTTTAATCGCAGATTTATCTTTAGGAGTCGCACTAGGAATATTGACAGTACCGTGCTTAGGATTTGACAGGATATCGGAATATCCCAATCCTGCTAATGCATCAACAATACGGGAGAAAACCTGCTTCTGTACGTCTTTGTTAACTCTACCACTGGGTTCAACTCCCATGATTGAGGCATTATCATCCTGTACTGAAACTCCTACTTGTAAACCCATTTTTGCATCGCTTACATTGAACCAATTTGTTTTGGCAGCNAGCCCTCTTGTCAATCTAAGATGCGGGTCTTGGTCTATCCCTACAGGTACTACTATCGGACGCAAACCCCCATATTCATCTAACTGTGGATGCAAAATGTCACCTGCCTGCACCAATGGTGCTTGNACATGAGCAAGATTTGTTGAACCATCAAAGCCGTAGATCGCTTCAAGTTCAGAAAGGTTAGTTCGCTTTCCTAGTTGGAAGCCTAATTTTTGAACCACATTTCGTTGNGACTGGAAATATACTGTAGTCTGCTCAGGGTCAAGACCCAATGCTGCATAATATGCAACATACTCTTCACTAGCAATTCGCCTCCCCTCTGCCAACGAAATACCTCGAGTAGCGGTTGATTCCAAATCAGCAACCGCTATTGTCACGTCACCGCCTTGTTCTTGGAACCATTTAACTTGATCAATAACCATTGAATGTCCTAAGTGCATTTTTCCAGATGGCATTAACCCCGTTAATACTCCAAACGGGCTTCCTAGCCGCCTAGCTTCCAATACCATGTCCAAATCTCTGTGTGCGAATACAATGCCTCTGCGGTGCAGCCTTGATGGTGAATCTAAGGAAACTCCGTCCATTGAAGAAAGACCGAACTTTTCAATGATTCTTGAATAATCCGTGGATTGCGATGAACCCCACGGGTCGATGGTAACATCGTCATTCATCATCATCGCCGCCGTCAACAACAGGCATCAACTCTTCGGCCTTAGAATGGGCCAAAGCATCCTTCTTGAGTAATAACCAGATTCCCGAGACACTAGCAACTAGGACTGCAATTCCAGCGTAGGGTAACCACTCAAGNCCCTCATCCAATGCTCTTGGCGAAATTAACCATGTGAACTTTAGGAAATCATGGTCGTCAAACCTCTTTGACCAAAGGAAAAGATCGGTTGTTGAATGGCCGGCAATAGTCAATGCTGAACTCTTGTTGTTGAAAAATTTGGTTCGTCCCAAAATATCATAATCTACCTCTTCAGTAAGATTAAATTGTACCTCATTGCCTGCTAGTACGCTGATATATAGAATTGACCCTTCTTGCCTCCAACCTTCTTTTATGTTAGATTCATCAACATCCAATTCAGGCAAACTTGAATCAACAACATTTGCTGATGAAATATTAGCAATCCAAGTTACAGGAATATTCCAGGCATTGGAAGCCGCTCTACATGCAACCGAATCTATCGATAAGAAATACAGAGTCGAATTGGAAAGTGAGTGGTTGAAACTATTGCACCTCTCAACAGACCAGTACGAGAAAGCTTCTCCCCATGTAGTAAACCAAACATCATCTCGCTTTGAAAGCATGTCAATTACATCGCCATCATGCCTGACNGTGGCATCATGGATTCTTCCAATCCAATACATATTGACTAATCCACCTGAATCCAATTCAGACTCAAGAACAGAAACATCTGCGATTCCTTTCTCAAGAGAACCCCCTCTGCGACCTAAATCATACCAATCATATTCCCTCTGTGGTTCATTTTCCGCTGAATGCCATGCAGTGGCGGATTGACCGGTATTGTCACCATGAATACTGAATCCTTGATTTGCGACAATTGTATGTTGGGCTGCAGTTAAATCACTGGGAGTAAATGTTGAAATCGGGCTCGAACCCCATTTTGAGGCATCGATTCTTTCTTCGATGTATTTCCTACATTCTAGGGCAACAGCACCGGGATCTGCTTTCCATGATAGATTGGGCATTCCATAACATCCGAACTCATCACCCTTNTCCAAACGCTCTTTTCCAATGGTTGCAAGCCAACCATCCTCTTCCCACTGAACATCTGCTAGCNCGGTAGGTGCGAACATTGCTGAAAGCAACATCGCCAATACCAGCATTCGCATGTGACAATCCCTGTGTAGGTCGCATTTCAGCATTACCTCTTACCATGGTGAGGCAATCATCAAAGGTTAGTAGGCTTTCGAAGGTTGTAATGAGTGAACTCAAAGATGCTTGGATGGCTTTGGAAAGCCATTGGAAGATCACTCCTAAAGATGCTAGAATTACCGGTGACGCATCATATGGTTTCATGAGGTGGACACTAGCGCCTTTGTTCAGAATGTTGCTAAGGGTCAAAATTAGAGGAATTGGTAATGTTCCTAAGTCTGGTCCTACAATCCTTGCTGCAAATCACTTGTCTCATGTCGACCCATTGGTAGTGATTCTCGCATCACGAAGACGAACCCATTACTTAGCTAAAGATGGTCATTTCCGGAACTTCGCATTACGTACTTTCATGAGGGCAACCGGGCAAATTGAAACCAATCGAGAAACGGGCGGCGCAGAAGCTCTTTCCAGTGCTGCAGTAGTCTTGCACGCTAGACGCGCTTTGGGAATATTTCCTGAAGGCACAAGGTCAAAGCGAACAGAGGCCCCCTTCTTGCTACCTGGAAAGACCGGGATTGCAAGACTATCAGCATCATATCCAGATGTGCCTGTAGTTCCAATCGGATTAACAGGAACAAGAAAATTTATGACTCCTAACAAACACAAACTACCTCGGTTATGGAAGAAGGTTGGAATCTCATATGGCAAACCTGTCACTTGGTGGGAATGGCTGGAGAAAAATAGCAGCACAGAAGAGTTGCAAGCACTTGCTGACAAAGAGGACCATGAGGTNAAATCAGCACTATCTGCTATGTATAGACAGTTCACTGACGAATTCATGGACAGGATCAAAGGGCAAGGTGCTCCGTGACAATCCTCAAAGGCCTTCGCATCAAGAATCGTTCTGATGCAGGAGTATCTCGATCTGATGCAACGCATTCTCGACGAGGGTGAAGAGAAGGGTGACAGAACTGGAACAGGTACTCTATCTGTATTTGGACATCAAATGCGNTTNGACCTTTCCAAAGGTTTTCCCATGGTCACAACAAAGAAATTGCACCTCAAATCGATAGTCCACGAATTACTTTGGTTCTTGGCAGGAGATACAAATATAGCTTATCTTCAGGAAAATGGGGTAAGAATTTGGAACGAGTGGGCTGATGAAAACGGCGACTTAGGACCCGTTTATGGAAAGCAATGGAGGCAGTGGGAAACAAAGGATGGAAGAGTCATCGACCAAGTCGAACAGGCAATTGACATGATAAAGAATAATCCTAATTCTCGAAGAATAATCGTGAGTGCTTGGAACGTTGGTGAATTGGAAGAGATGGCACTTATGCCATGTCACGCCTTTTTCCAATTCCATGTAGCGGGTGGAAAACTAAATTGTCAACTATACCAGAGAAGTGCTGATGTATTTTTGGGAGTTCCATTCAATATCGCATCATACGCTCTTCTAACTCACATGATGGCACAGGTCTGCGAATTGGAAGCCGGTACTTTCGTCCATACAATTGGGGATGCGCACCTGTACACAAATCATCTTGAGCAAGCAAAACTCCAACTTTCTCGCACACCTATTGAACCTTTACCGATTTTGAAATTAAATCCAAACATCAAGAATATCGACGACTTCACTTACGACGACATAGAAGTTATTGGATACGAACACCATCCTCATATCAAAGCCCCAATAGCAGTGTGATATTATGCTAGGCATGATTGTTGCTTGTGACAGAAATGGTGCCATTGGCAAAGATGGCGACTTACCATGGCGCCAGTCGACTGATTTACAGCATTTCAAAAGAATCACTATGGGTTCAAACCTAATTATGGGCCGAAAAACCTGGGATTCCCTTCCAGGGATTCTTCCTGGCAGAGAACACTATGTTCTGTCAAGAGGTGAGGTAGAAGGTGTTCCGGTGATTAGTGTAGATGAAGCATTAGAGATGGATGGGTGGATTATTGGTGGTGGCCAAATTTACGAACTATTCCTTCCTCATGTAAATGAGTTACATCGGACAATAATTGATGCTAGAGTGAGTAACGCAGACACCTTCTTTCCCGACATAACTGGAATGGGATTTGAACTTCATGATGAGAGACATGTTGAAGCTGGAGAAAGAGATCAATTCGACATGGTTTTCCAACATTGGATTCGTAAAGAATAATCATGGCTGATTGCAGATTAACTGTCTTATGATTCAAAGAAGGTTTGAAGTAGCAGTTTCATAACCATTAACCATGAGCACAGGTCTCGTAATTGGAATAATCGCCGGTGTTGTAGTACTAATCGTTATGATTT
>PAQE01000009.1 GCA_002709705.1 Methanobacteriota archaeon
CTGTCCCTAGCAGGTTCAACAATAGGACTTGTAGGAGGTTATGTAGGAACTTGGATGATGGTCCAGGTTTCTGAGGCGATGCTTCCCGATGAGGTTACGAGAATCACAGAATTGATGTCGTATCTTTGTGGCGTTTGTATGTTGATGTGCGTGGCGCTAGCTGCCCTGCCGATATTGAATGCTTCAGCAAGGGCTGCCCTAAATGAAAAAGTGACACTGGTGAATGAAGAAGAATGATGGCGGCCCCACCGCGATTCGAACACGGGTTCGTGGCTCCGCAAGCCACTGTGATATCCAGGCTACACTATGGGGCCAGTGCAAACTCGGCGACCTACCTTTGCCATTTAAGCGCGACGGGCGCATTAAACACGCCATTCGAATTGAAGCCAATCACGTTCTCTCGCAATTGTCTTTAGGCGACCTTCAGCGTTTACAGCAACTGGATTGCCTGTAATTGACATGAAAAATGAATCCGCATGTGTATTCCCATACCCCCAACAATCTGACAAGTCATGGCCTGAGCTTGCAGCATCTGATTCTACAATTGGTACCTTGCCTTTTCTCCGAGGAACACTCCAACCCCTCTCTGAACCTGTCATAATTCCAGTCATGTCTTTCGGGCCACAGCCATAGACAGCATCCATTCCGAAGTAATCTGACATTGCTTGCGCCATGGGCATTACAGTTGCCGTAACTAAAACCAAACGATGCCCTAGTTCACGATGCCATTCTAATCGTTGTAGGGCTTCATCACTGACTCTTTTGGAGAGTTTAGTTTCAACTAATTCTGCAGAATATTTCCGCAGGGTTTCCCAATTACATAATGCCAAATGTCCACGGTTCCTAGCGGCATCGTAAATTGATCTACCTCGTAACAAATTACCTATGAATCCTAGGCTCCACATAGTTGCCCCGAGCGGGATTCTCCATGGGCGACGACGAGAAAGCATTGCAGTGAGGCTTTTCTCGCTGGATGCATCCAACAGGGTGCCGTCCAAATCGAAGTACGCTGTAACGCCAGCCATGATGTGATGGCAGAGAAGGTTGCCCTTCACACTGTCGCTTATTCATTATCATCTGGGCCGTAAACTCGGCGTCCAGCCACATGGTCCTGCCACCAAGTCAAGTGTGAATTCAGATGTCTTGGGATGAAGAAACCCACTTTCCTAGGAGTAAGACCATGGTTTTTCAATTTCTTATCGTGAGTCAAATGTGCTACAATTGTCTGTGCACTACAACCGGGATTTGCAAAAACAAATCGCTTGATTTCATCTTTGAGCCGTTGCAGTCTCGCTTTTTTTTGAGTGCCTTTACCTATTGTTGGTGGTGACATAAGTGCAAAATCACAGTCAACCCATATCAAAGACTAGGTCGAATACCCACTGGTCCCGATTAATGCGAGAGATTTTGAATCACCAGCCTCTCGCATGTACTGGTCAACATGGTAGATTCTGTTGAAATCAAGCGAGTAGGGATTCGTGATTACTTGTCTATTGACGTTGAAGTATGGATGAATAACCCTGACGACATGGATTTCAAACCTCGAACTCACATCAGTGGAAATCGTTTCTCTATTTCATCAGCCAGCAACGGAAGAGAGATGGCTAGCATAGAACTTGATGATGAACAGATGGAGGCTGCTGAAAGAGATCGCCAAGTTGAGCTCAGGATCAAATTTGGCGTACATGGAATGCATGGTAGGCTAAATCACATTCATCCAATCATTGCTGATGGAAAAGCGAAAAAACTTGCGAACTCGAATTGGAAGACTGTCCAGCCAATTCAGTTTAACTGATTCACTCATATGCGACTTCGGTCAGTATCGGGGTTAATACTGTGATTACGATTGTCAGAGTCCAATCGTTTCCTCCGTCAGGATCTGGCGCGCCTGGGATGATTGAATCAGGATCTGCATTTTGAGCAACTACTGTCCACACCCATTCTCCTTGCCCAAATCTAGCGCCTGGCTCATTTAGCAAACTTCTCAAGAGTTCAGCTTCGCTGTCTGCATCATAAACTCCCCCTTCTCCGATTGGGTTCAATTTGCTATCATTTAATTCGGCCATTGTTGATTCATTTCTGGTGATGTTTCCGGGGCTGGTTTGAGCGCTGCGCCTGTGCCCGTCGTCAACAACATTTAGAGACAATGTGAAATTGTCAGGTGGCATAACTAAATCTTGGTCTAACTCTAGAATTGCATCGTATGCTAAAATCCTAACATCTAGCCCCGGAGTCATATTGTCGCTCCAAGAATCTCCTTGTGCCAGATATTCATCATAATTCCATTCTAGGGTATTCTGGACCCATGAAACCTTGTACCTACGTGGTTGAATATCGATTGTAAATTGCTCAGAGACTACGCCTCCAACTCCATCGTCTACAGTTAGGGAGCCCATGATTGTACCACTACTTTCAGTTGGCAAGTATACAGTTTGTTCAGTAGAGTCGATGTCGTTTCTAGTATCTCCGTCCCCATCGCTATCTTCCAAGTAGTTCAAATCCCACATGAAACTCATTGGCCCGCCTTCTGGGTCGAATGTATTGGATGCGTCAAGCAAAATTATGTCGCCACTGCGAACAACTTCAGGGATTGATAGATTGATTTCTGGTGCTCCATTAACCCTGACAAGTACTGTCGTTGAATCAGTTCCACCTTGGTCGTTAGTTACGGTTAATCTGACATTAAACTGTCCTGATTTCAAGAACTGATGTGAAGTGAAACCTGTGATAGTGGTCGTTTCCACTCCATCACCAAAATCCCAACTATACTCGGTGATCACTCCTTCGATAGCATCCGATGCTCTAGCATCGAAAGTAACCTCTTCACCTTGCTGTATTTCAGTCGGTGTTGCAGTAAGTGCCGCCCTTGGCTCCACTGTAGATTCCAAAACGCCCGTGCAACCAGTAAGGAGTTGCAGCAGCAAGAGGGTCCCGATAAACAACGGCCTCTTGCTGTTCATAATTGTCGCAAAGGTGCTTATTATCTAATACTGTCCCTTTACCGGACTAATTTAGTCTGATTCAAAATCAACCTCAGAGGGAAGGTCACCAATTATTTCAGCCCCTTCTAACAAATCATCAAATTCGGTTTCATCCACGGTATTCAATTCATAATTTGATTCCATTTCGTCATCGAGCAAATCTTCCACTTCAACAAAACCTGAGTCATATTCTGGTGTGGCTTCCACTATTTCTGATTCAGTTAACTGCACATCTTCTGATTCAAGGGCAGATAAGGTTTCATCGAGTAATTCTTCCTTGTCTAGTTCCGGTAGAACTACTTGCTCATGAACGATTTCTTCGGGCTCGTCAGCCTTCTTCTTGAACCAATCACGGATTCCCATGTAACTCTATTACAAGATAATGAAAATAGAAATTGTGTAGTGATGTTCATTTGTGTCGGCCCCCAGCCCCTGTCATGGTCGATGTTCTGGAAGGGCACAGAGTTCTAGCATTCGACCTTGAAACAACTGGGATTTCGACCAATAACGACAGAATCGTTCAGGTCGCATTAATTGGAGCTGATGCAGATGGAAGCCCGATACATCACGATATCCTTGTCAACCCACAAAGGCCCATCCCTCGAGATGCTTCAAGAGTTCACGGGATTTATGACCAAGATGTTCGCGGAAAACCTCTCTTCAAAGAATGTGCTAATGAGTTAGCAGAGTTAATGGAAGGTGCTGTAATTGTTGGCCACAATGCTAGAAAATTCGACATGCCTCTCCTGCAAAATGAATTCTACAGATGCGGAATATCTCCACCTAAACCATTAGTTGTCCTAGATACTTTAGAAGCGGTCAGAAGGTTGAAAATACCCCGGCCGCATAACCTAGGAGCACAATGTTCTAGACACGGTATTGATTTGTCAAACGCTCACGATGCTGCTGCTGATGCCGCTGCTTGCTTGTTGCTACTATGGAAAGTGATGAGGGACCATCCTTCCAATTTTAGACGTTCATTGGAAGAAATCGAAGAGTGGCTAATTAGCGGAGAGGTTCGCAAGGATGAAAGCGAGCTGGGAAGGGCATTGACTGACCTTGAATCCTTAGACAGTAATGGCAGAATCAGAATTGATGAAGGCGCATATATTGTCGCTTTTGGAAGGCACCGAGGAAAGGATTTGCAAACGATCGAAAGAGAAGATCCACGATATGTTGACTGGTTAATTTCAGCGAATGGAATAGAAGATGAATCTGCTAGAGAGATATTGAGTGAACTAATATCAAGCATCAGGAATGGGTGACCAGGCCAATACATCACACCAATGTCCCACTCTCCATGTATCTCTATTTGTCATTGCACTACCGATGAATATTGGACCTTGATGTCCCGTCTCAAGTAACTCTTGCAAAGCTTCTTTTCCGCGTCCATCGAAGTTAATTGGCACCTGTATTCCTGTCGGCATAGCCCTTCCTTCTGCATTTGCAGGTTCGCAAATCTCGGCAACCCCAGAACCGTTTATGTCATCGAAATGATGCAATAATATCACAGAGTCTGAAAAATCTTCAGTTCCTAATGTTCCGTTTTCTAATCGCCAATTCCACCAGTGTGGACACCATGCTTTCCAATCGCAAAACCCACCACAAGAGGACTGCCCAGGAGTGGCTTTCAGCGGTAACTCGCTAGGTTGAGTTTCCTCCCACGCCTTGAGAGCATCTTCCATTACCGAATCTCCAGTAGCGGTGTATCTCGTTGCATTTTCAGTATACCAACCCTCAGTTTTTACTGGAGGAGCGTTTGGATTATTTGATAGAAGGATATCTCTGTAAAGTAATAATTGACGCTGTACTTCTGGTTTCAAACTTTCATTAGGCGCTCGACCTGTTTTCAGATCAGCTACAATCCAACCTAGTAATTCCCCGTTAGAATCAACATCGGCAAAAAGCATGTCAAGTCGACCCATAAGTCGATTGTCGCTAGTTCTCAACTCACCTTCAACTGCGATAACTCTTGACAATAAATTCCTCCAAACACCAATAGTCGTTTTCAAAGGCGTCACTCCAGCAGCACCAACAAACTCGAGCAACATCTTGATTGCTCCTCTTTGCATTCTTTTCGCTTTATCCCATTCTTTCTCTTTCCACATTGGTCTTCGTGGAGTTGCGAAGAAAATCTCTTTTTCTTCCTCCCATCTTTGTTTCAAAAAATTCTCGGCCATTACTGGCAACCAATGTGTCTCACTTGATTTCCGTCCGGTTAAATCTACTTGCAACAAATCCTCAATTGATGCATGAACTGCGGTTCCAAGGCTCGCGGCCATGCCTGCTTTTCTAGGCAACCTTTGTCGGCTTAACCAGTACATACGCGGGCATGTTTCGTATCTATTCCATGCTGATGGGGAAAGTGTGTGTACTCTTCCCTCGCCCATACACAGGCTTGTGTGCTTCAACTTCAAATTGCTTGGGGTTGGTTTGAGCAATTTAGGGGGCGAGATTATACACAAGGAGATGTGTCCTCAATTCATGGAAGGAGCGAAAGTATGGCTTGACAAGAGGATCGACATTGAAGATGCGCTAGTAGTGTGCTGTTTTCCTAGTGTTGGAATGGTTTCGAGCGTAGTTGCACACTTTTTGATAGATCACCTGAACTTAGAATTTGTCGGCGGTGTTGCACATCCTAAACTTCCAGCAATTTGCCTAGTTCAAGACGGAGTCCCTTTGCCTCCAATTCGAGCATATGCTGGTGAGCCAATTTGCAAACTGGAAGGAGTGTGCGACAAAGTGCTACTTCTGATGAGTGAATTGATTGTCCCAGACCCTCTAGTTCACGAAATTGTTGGCTCACTATTCGAATGGTCTAAGGAGCAAAATGCAGCAATGGGAATTCTAATCGATGCCTTCGCCATGAAAGGAATGAAAGGTGGATTGAATGGAAACGAACCATTGGTTGAATACGAAGATACCGAAGAGGTTGACGTTTTAGGTGTTGCAGCAACACCAAAGATGGCTGAAATCTTACAAGGTATGGACATCAAATTGTTGGAACAAGGAGTGATCAAAGGAATGACTGGAGCAATGCTCAGCGAGGGTTCAAGCCGGGGAAGAAATATCATGAGCATCATGGTAGAAGCCGATCCTCGATTCCCCGATGCTAGAGCGGCAGCAGTAATTATCGAGCATCTGAACAAGATGTTGCCTGTTGTTGATTTAGACCATGAACCGCTACTTGCTGAGGCTCAGCAACTAGAAGACCAGATTAGAAGCATGATGGAAGGAGCCGATTCCGAACCATCTGCATCTTCAAGCTCTATGCTCTATGGTTGATTTACCAACAATTGCTACACCAATAATTAGCAATACTATACTTGCCCAAGTTGGGAATAACATGACTGTTTCCTTTGGGATGAAAAGTAACAGTGTTTCCCCACGAGAATACTCTCCGCCCATTCCTGCTGTGACAAGCATTAGACCCACAGAGAGCATCCCAATACTGGAATGCCGTAGGTTAACTTGCCCACCCCACTTTCTTCGCAATAGAATCCCTACTGCCAGTCCTGCGGAAGTCATAGACAGCAACAATTTGTTAGCTAAAATTGGCTCATCCATTCCTCCACCTGGAACTGCATTAACACCGCTAACTATTGCGAATGGAGTTGCAATTAACCCACCGAGTAAAGCCCAATGGGCAACAGACTCCCTAGAGATTGGTCCCTTTTGAATTGCACAAAGTAAGAACGCCACTCCGGATAGAGCAAACATTCCAATTGTAAGTTCGGTAGAAATCACATGGAATGTGCCAGCAGAAATCATTGTTGACCACCTCTGGCTAAACTATCAAGGTGTTCTTGACCATAATATTCCCATTGCTCCATTGTCCAACCCTCTGGGAGCCCTCCCTCGGGAATCGGAGGATTGTTTACCGACTGGTCAACCATTACAGGAGATGATTCCTGGATTCGGCCAAATTGTGAGGTTACATCTTCTGTGTTGTCATACTTGTTTGATTCGATTCCTTCGCTCCTCGGCCTCTGCAGAATAACTAATCCAACGCACAGAATGAAAAGAGCAAACCCTTGGAGATATAGTGCGAATTCGTCTACTTCCCAACCTGGTTCTTGGGCAGTTATTCTGAACCATGGCGATTGTTGTGTCGGCCCTTCGCCGATCATAATTACCCTCCATTCGACTGTACCTGGATTTACCGCTGCAGGAATTGTGAATTTGTTATCGACGACAGGTATAGGATCTTGATTACTACCTTTCAGTTCCACAAATGCCGTGTCGGTGTTTAACAACTGCAATGTTATCTCGGTTTCTTCTCCAATCAACCTAGTATTGACTGGTTCCCATTCCGGAGACAGGCGGGGTAAATTCTCCGGGACTTCGCCAACTGTGACCTGCTTAGCATCGGAAATTCCTGTCATTGCGACGCCCCCGTCTGGTGTTCCATGTTGTACTGCGACATACAACTCGTATACCCCGGGGCTTGATGGAGCACGTAATGTCCAGGTCTGTCTAACTGTATTTTGTAAAGAGAATGAATCTACTATCTCGACATAGTTGTTGGTCCCGCCATTTGGATCTGTAACAACTTCCCAGCCATCGATTCCCGGCAGATCCTTTGCTCCTTCATCATTCACCAATAATGATACCCCCACCATATTATTCGAACTGACTTCAACGAAACTAATCCATGTTTCAATTTCCATCAGCAAACCTGCATAGACCTGATCTGGATACTGAATGTCTAAATCCGCTTCGGAAATTCCATTTGTTGAAGATGAAGCATGGCATGAACCTGCACAATCCCTAGAACGTACCGAATCCCCTTTACCACCGGGATTAGCAGTAGAAATTGTAGTTGATAGGATCATCAATAACAATACAAATGCTACTTTGAATCGCATTCAATCCCTCCTTGGAATGAATGAAAATACCACGCCGATTAACCCTACTAGCAACAAGATGATGCTGAAAATTAATCCTGCGGTATCGTTAGGGCCAGGTGATTCAGGAACTACACTCGAACTGACCTCTACTGAGTCTGATGAAGTAGCCCAACCCGTCAACGGTGGAGGAATCTGGTCCTCAACGACTGCCACTACAATATACAAATGCTCGCCTTCCAACGTAGGAGAATGACGATATTCTAGATTAGAGGTTGTGCCTAGGAGTTGTTCGTTATGGAATACTGCCCACTCATCTGCAATTGTACCATCACTATCTTGGTTCCATGTGATAATCACTTCGCTGCCTTCTAATTTAGCTTCTACATTCTCCGCAAACGGGGGCTCCACTCCTTCAAAGGTTTCAGAATAAACATCGTGTGCACCTAGATTATCAATCACTTTCACTTGAAGATTCAGATATTCCGACATAGGTGTTGTGAAAGTCATTCCATTATGCATTACTGCACCATCAATACTCCAAATTGCAGTTACTACAGACCCATCAATATCGGTTGATTCCATTGCGGAAAATGTAGCATTTACTCCGCTAATTAAAGAATTAGGCGCGGTAATAATTGCGGTTGGAGCCGTATTTGAAATTGTGAAAGTAATTATCAAAACGGGCCCATCGTCCTGACCATCGTTAGGAGTAACCATTGCTGTCCACACATCTCCTGCGCCCAATTTAGTTTCAGATATTGAACTTCCATTATCATCGGTCATGAAACCATTTCTCATCCACTGCCATGAAGTTGTAACAGTATCTCCATTAGCATCATCGGATTGGATTTGAGGGGACAAAGGCACCAATGCGCTTTGAGATAATGGCCCCTCATAGGAAAGAGTCGGTAATGAATTCACAATCAGAACCGTATCACTCAATGTGTTAGAATAAGCCATCTCATCATCATATACGGAGAGTGTGAGAGTCAAGATGTCTCCAGTAAGCTCCCAGGTTTCTGAAGTGAAAAGAGCATCTCCGTCTACATCAAATGCCTCATAGGAATATGTTGCTTCAGTATCGAAGTATACAGTTTCTTGGTCAATTGTCAACTCATTCAATTCCGGTGCTGTATTTTGAATAATGACGGCGCTGCTTTCCATCCAGTCAGAATAAACAACTCCGTCAGTAACTCTGCACCTTACTGTCCAAGATTCGCCTTTTTCAGTGTAAAATGAAGGTAATGTTGATGAGGAAACTGAGCCGTTTGTTGCGGGCCAATCCCACTCATATGTGAGAGCATCATTGTCTGCATCTGTTGCTTGTGCAGTGGCTTGTAGGTCATCTGTTGTTGTGAACGGTCCCCCGGAAATAGATACGCTTACCATTGTTGGAGGCGTATTGTCGCTACCAATTGTGACAGATTGAGTTGTAAACCAATCACTGTCTACCTCTCCATCATTGACTCTAATCTTAGCATACCAGACGTCTCCATCCCGAATTGCAACTGAAGGTATTGTCGTATCGCCATCAAATGCTGAAACCTTGGAGCCGTCTACATACCATTCTGTATCGCTGACTGTTATGACATCATTGTCTGCATCTGAAGATAAATGAATCAGGCTCAAATCATCAGATTCCAACGCATCTGTTGGAGTGATTTCTGCAGAATTTACGAATGGAATCGAATTCGCCACAATTACGTTCGAGGAATCGACAGGAGTTCCGTTATCTGTACCATCGCTCGGTGTTATTGTAACATTCCAAGATTCTCCTTTGGAAGTTAGGGAATAAGGAACTGTTGTCTGATCGTTCCTCGAGGATTCGAGTACTCCATTCTTGTACCATCTAATCATTGTTCCAGATTCCGAATCACCATCTGAATCTTGGAAGGTGTACGTCAGATTCAGATTATCCATAGTAACTGGGTTTGCAGGACTCAAAAGTACTGAGGATACGGACGGGGGATTGTTAGAAGGCGGCGTTCCACCTTCAGGTACTGTGATCGTTGTATCGCCCCATACGTCTCCCCCAGTACCGCCATTTCCATTCGCTGAAACTGCCGATAAATCGAACTGAACTGCTCCTGAGCCTGCGGAAGGTGCTGTCCAATCAACGCTCCAACCGCGGTAACTGTTCGTGGTGTGTGTTGCGCTATCTGCCGCAGAATTTACCTTCACCGCCATAATTCCAACGCCACCAGCTGATAGAGTTCCTTTGTTCACATCCAAACTAAAGCCGCCATTTCCTGAGCTACCTGTGCTAAGTGAAATCTGTAAAGTGTATGTAGTTCCTGGATTGTATGCCGATGGTTGACCGCTCATTGAAACAGTTACAGTGTTGTATCCGTGACAACTACATCCGCTACTACCACGGTTGTACACTCCGTTACTGTATCCAAACGATGTTGGGACAGTAGATGCTAGCAAAATAGACACTAGCAATAGCGATGCCAACTTCAGACGCATGTACACCTACTATGTTTGATGTGTTTTTAGTATGATGTGTTTAGCGTCAGAACTCAAATAGGGTCTTAGGACCTTTTCTGGGTTCTGAAATCTGAGTGAATAATTTTTCTTCACTCCATACCTCAACATTCAGAGATTCTGCTTTTGATAATTTACTTCCTGCTTTCTCTCCAGCCACTAGAATGTCCAGGTTGCCGCTCACGCTCCCGACCACCTTACCTCCTGCATTCTTTATGGCGAGAGCAATTTCTTTTCTTGGACGAGATAACGATCCTGTTATGCAGAAAGATTTGCCATCAAAAACTCCGCTAGCGGATTCTGCTTCATCTGATATACTGATTATTTCTGAAAGTTCATCAATCAATTCTCTTCGCCTAGAAATGCCATCTCTGAAAATTGTTGCAACTTTTTCTCCAATGCCGTCAATTGTTGTCAATTCCTCAATTTCGCCATCATCAACCCAAACTAGCAAGTTTCCGATCGATGTGAAATGCTGAGAAATTGTTGTAGCCACTTCAGGACCAATTCTCTCAATTCCTAACGCATGAAGGAATTTTGCAAGATTCAGAGTTCTAGTTTTCGCAAGTTCATCGAGAACATTGTAAGCGCTTTTGTCGCCCATTCTTTCAAGAGTAGATATTTGGGAGTGGTTCAAACGGTACAAATCCGCTATTGATTCGACTAAGCCATTATCAAGCAATGCTTCGATTAATTTTTCACCGATGCCATCCATCTCTAATGTCCTGCACCAATAGGTCAGCGCTCTTGCTGTTCTTGCATCACATTCTAGTGCAATACAACGCAAAAAGGCGCCTTCCATAATCAAATCGCGATTACAAGCCGGGCACTGCTTGGGTATATCGATGTCATGGAATAACAAATCGCCACTGAACTGAGTGCCGTCAGCGTGGAATCTTCCATGCAAATCTGTTTGTGATGCTTGGCCCAGGTTCTCAATAATTTTAGGGATAACATCTCCTCTTCGAGTGATTTTGACTTTATCACCAATCTTAATTCCTAAACGTTCTACTTCGCCTACATTATGCAATGTGACATTTTCAACAGTTACTCCTCCAACCATTTGNGGTGCGATTCTTGCAACAGGCGTTACTGCACCTGTTCTCCCTGTTTGCCAGTCAACTCCCAGCAGGACAGAANTTGCTTCTTGAGAAGGGAATTTCCATGCTAGTGCCCATCTAGGATGGTGCGCAGTCATGCCCAGATTTTCTCGCTGTTCCAAGTTGTCCAATTTGAATACAATACCGTCGATTTCGAACTCATAAGATGAGCGCTTAGCACTCCATTTCGAGGTATACTCAATCATTTCTTTTTGCGGCGTATCTGAATCAAAAATCTCCCAAGGAGCGGGNTCTATTCCTGCTTCCTGTAACCAAGATAGTAGTTCACTGTCATTCATCGCAGCNGGGCCTTGATTTGGAAATTTGACATCGTAAGCACAGAACACTAAGTCGGAGGCGTCCGCCTTTCCNTCTCCGTGTTTTTGTCTAAGTGCACCCGAGCAAAGATTACGAGGATTAGGAGAAACGCCTCTGTATTTTTCTTCGAAAGTAGCCAATGGCATTACTACCTCTCCGCGCACATGGCAATCGATTGCTATGTTCAACCTAGTTGGAACATTAGCCACCAATTTAGCATTGAGTGTGACATCTTCTCCCCTCTCTCCGCTACCTCTTGTAGCTGCTCGATGGAGATTTCCTGCCACATANTCNAGCGATAGTGCGGAGCCATCCAATTTTGGNTGGGCAAGATANCGCTTNCCGCCAAAAGTTGATTGNGTCACAAAGTGAANGATATCCTCANCGGAAGTGCCNTTATCCAANGAACGCATTGGNAACATATGTTCNACCTTTACNGTTCCCGGAAGTGGNTCTGGGCCTACTTCATGCAATACTGCATTGTNAGGATCTANTTGTTTCAACTCATCCCATAGTGAATCAAATTCNGCATCAGAAATCTCGGGTGCCGAATGATTGTAGTACAATTCCCTGTGATACCTCACCGAATCGGCCAGATACTTGATTCGGTCTTCTCCGGCCATGAATATACACCTATGCCAAGGGCTATCAATGTCACGAAAATTGTAATCCTAAAAGCTCGACATCGGGCAAAGGACAGCGCGTCATTATCGCGTGTTTAAGTATACGAATATGGATCTCCGCAACTACATGAACTACGCTTTGAAACATGTGGCCTGCGTGAACATTATTGTCATCATCAGACCAACAACAGTGGATGTGAGTGAACGCTTTGCCATCCTGTGTCCTAGCAATATTTCCTGACAAACTAACCAATTCAGAAGGAGGCTCAAGTTGCCTCCGGATGTATACTCCATCTTCATTCATGTAACCATATAACGTATCTCTAGTTCTCCCAATGCCGCTAGTTATTGCTGCAGCATTAAAACCAGCTTCATCTGCAAGCCTCTGAAGCGATGCATGAATTTCATCTCCAGGATCGATTCTGACAAACATATCATCGCCGCTACGCGTCCATTCCATGCTTTGTCCGTTCGAGCGAGACTCAATTATGGTTATCCAGAAAATGATGAGCGCTTTCAAGACGAGCATTCTCATACTGAGTCCTCGTGGCATAAGTATGAGTGAGGGAGGTCCTTTCAGAAGATTGCTCAGATACATGGCACCTCACAAAGCAACTATTCGCCTTGCCACACTATGTTCTGTCCTCAACAAAATCTGGGACTTAGCTCCACCATTGCTAATCGGATTGGCTGTAGATGTTGTAGTACAGCGGGAAGAATCATTTCTTGCCGGATTTGGTGTTGAAAATGCTTGGCATCAATTGATTTTACTCTCCATTCTAACATTCATAATTTGGGGATTGGAGTCCCTGTTTGAGTATTTTTACGGAATATTATGGAGGAACCTCGCCCAAACCGTGCAGCACGAATTACGCCTTGAGACATTCAGTCATGTGCAAAAACAGGGAATGGGATGGTTTGATGAGAGGCAAAAGGGAGATATTTTGGCTATTCTAAATGACGACATAAATCAGTTAGAACGTTTCTTGGATAAAGGTGCAAACGATCTCTTGCAGGTAACAACTACGGTTATCGTTGTAGGTGCAGTATTCCTTGCGATATCATGGAAAGTCGCTCTATTTGCTGTCCTACCGATTCCAATAATCATCTGGGGTTCTTTCCTCTACCAGAGAAGTCTAGAACCAAGATATGCAGAGGTACGCAATACTGCAGGCCGGTTGAATGCTCTATTGGAAAATGATTTATCCGGAATGTCCACAATTCAATCTTTTACAGCAGAAGATAGAGAACTGAGGCGCGTAGAGGATTTGAGTAATGAATACAGAAATGCAAACAAGAAGGCAATCAAACTCTCTGTTGCATTCGTTCCAATGATTAGAATGGCAATACTTTGTGGCTTTACTGCAACGTTACTGCTAGGAGGATGGCTTACACTGGAAGGTGTTCTAGCAATCGGCGCATACTCTGTTCTAGTGTTTATGACGCAGAGATTGTTATGGCCTCTAACTCGCTTAGGCGAAACCTTTGACCTGTATCAAAGAGCCATGGCGTCATCAACAAGAGTTCTCGATGTCCTATCCTCTCCAACCGAAATTAGCCAGGGAGATTTTTCTCCCGATGATGATGAAATTTCTGGCTCAAATATCGAACTAAGTGATGTCTCCTTCGCTTACACGGGCAGAGAAAATGTGTTTGAAAACCTCAACCTGACAATTAAATCAGGAGATACAACAGGGATTGTAGGGGCAACAGGCTCTGGGAAAACGACTTTGATCAGATTGCTACTAAGATTTGCAGAACCAAAGGATGGGCAAATCAAATGGGTTGGAAAATCGCTTCCCGAGTGGGACCTTGAGAAATTACGCTCATCCATGTCTTTAGTAGACCAGCACATCACTCTATTTCCAACTACAATTCTAGAAAATATCCGCTATGGAAATCCAGAAGCAAGCGATGAGCAAGTCAAAGCAGCAGGATTAGTCGCTGAAGCCTCGGCTTTCATAGAAGAATTACCAGACAATTGGGAGACATTAGTTGGCGAAGGCGGACACAGATTGTCAGGAGGCCAAAGGCAACGCTTAGCAATAGCTAGGGCTGTCTTGAAAGATGCCCCGGTTCTAATTCTGGATGAGGCAACATCTGCAGTTGATAATGAAACTGAAGCGGCTCTACAACGATCAATCAGCAAAATATCCAGTGATAGAACTGCAATCATCATCGCCCATAGACTGTCAACAATTCGAAATGCAGAACGCATAGTAGTGTTAGAAAATGGCGCAATAATTGAAGATGGAACTCATGAAGAATTAGTCGCTAAACGGGGTACTTACGCGCGAATGTGGTCAGTACAGACAGGTTCGAGTTTGTGAAAAAAAACTGCCCTTTATATTATCAACCAAATGAGCGAACTTTGAAAATTATGTCATTAGACCGCTTTTCAAGAACAACAAGCCTGCTATTAGTCGCTACACTGGCCCTCGCTATGGCTCACACTGTTAGCGCAGAACTGATTACCACAAACCCTGCCGATGCGGATTGGTTGAACGATGGTGAGAATGATGGATTACAACTTGTAACCTTCTTCCTCTTCTTCGTTGGATACATCTCCATGGGTGCTGCGTTCGTCTTCTTTATGGCAGAACGCAGTAACGTGGCACCACAATACCGCACAACAATGACTATCTCAGCGTTGATTGTTGGTATTGCTGCGTTCCACTACTACTACATGCGCGGCGTATACGTCGACCATCAAGTGGTATCTATCGAATATAGATACATGGATTGGATCATTACTGTGCCGTTGATGGCATTAAAGTTCCCAAGCCTTGTAGGAAAAGATGCAATTACTGACGACAAGTTCGCAGGACTAGGATTCACTGGAATCTGTTTCACTGGTGCACTAATCATGATTGGTTTCGGCTACATGGGCGAAGCTGGTCTAATGAATGCATACCTAGCTCTAGCACTTGGTGGTATGGGTTGGGCTATGATTATCGTAGCAACCGGAACACCATGGTCATCTGGTAAAGGTGTGGACAACTCGAAGATTGCGCCTGAATTGATGTGGAGTGCAAACGCTCTACGCTGGTTCATCGTAGTCGGTTGGATCATTTACCCTCTAGGTTACCTATTCAGCCCAGAAGTCTCTATCGTCGACCTAGGCGAAAAGGGTGAACTCTACATGGGTATCGCATACAACATCGCTGACATGATCAACAAGATCGGATTCGGTGTAGTTGCATGGATGGGTGCAAAGAAGGCAACAGAAGCTCTAGAAGCCTGAAGCCTACTGCACAACCGTAGATGCTCAGTGAGCAGTCACTCTTCTTCTTGAAGAATTGTGACAATCAGATTTGCCGCTTTATCAAGCGCATTTCTGTCACCGCCAAGGGGTAGGGGTCCAAAAGGGCCCCACCCCTTGCGCAACAACATTATTCTCTTCTTTGGCTGCTTTTTAGCCAACTTCAATCTATTCCACTCATATCTTTGACCATCAGCAAAAAGATGTGTACTCGTGACTGCGTATCTCTTTGGTATCAATAGAGATACCAAATGAATTGCAAGCAATATATCCCAAATCCAAACCCATATAATCGGAGTATTGGATAACTCTGCCAACATCCAGGGTAGGACCATCATTGCACCCATAGTCATCAAGTTCGCCCATTGGCGTGATACTTCCTGAGATTGATTAGATTCCCAAGCAAATCCTCCATTGGATAAATCGCCAAGTTCCGGGATGTCTATTCGTTGGCGTCCCAACCACCAAGCATCCCAAGCAACAATGATTGCTAATACTGCAACACAAAACTGAGCCATTGTTTCTGGATCAGGTAATGCGCTGGTAAATTCTGCCATCACTCCACGCCCTGCTTCCTGCGCATCAACATGTAAGCTGCTGCACCGAGGAAAATTAGAACAAATATCACAGTTCCAACAGAACTACTCTCTGGATCTTCGCCTGATTCGGCTCCTTCAGAAATGTCAGGGATTCCGTCTCCGTCATCATCTGGATCTACGGTCAGCCAGGTAGTTACTCCTAGTGGGCAATGTAAGTCATCAGGTTGACCATCGTTATCTGTATCGATGCTAGCACAGGCATCATTTGGCCATACATCTCGAACATCTAGTGAACCATCATTGTCATCATCAGTGTCATAAATGTCCGGTCCACAATACAAATTTTCTTCCTTGTCGAACCAGGTTTCGGAGTTGCAGGTCAAACTCCAATCCCCATCCGAATCTAGCAGAGTAATTTCAAAGCTCAAAGTATCGCTAGCAGTTTTGCCCTGAGTATCGGTGACATCCAGCGATAGAACATAGAAACCAGCTGGTAAATCTGTAATGTTATTCCATTCACCGAAAAGCTGCATCATTTCGGTTTGCCCAACGACTACTGTCCAAACAATGTCCAAATCAGAATTCGCATCTAAGTCATCACTAATTACTGCCCTGATCTCAATCGGTAGGCTTTCCATAATTCTGAATCCATCGTCTGGAATGATTATCTCAACTTCTGGTGCTTCATTCTCAATCATATCGACTTGTATGATTTCAGCTACTCCAATTCCAAAGGAGAAAATCGTATCCGTAATAGGTAAGCCATTCGCTGAGGCGATGACTCTAACCGTTGAGAAATCACTTACGCCAGCATCGCTCACAACTTTTGTAGGCAAAGAAACCTGAACGCTGCTGCCTTGCGCATCACCTGACCAATAGTCGCCGACTTCGAAAATAAGATCTGCATTCTGAGAATTACCATTGAGTCTTACATCGAAAATATGAGTTGCCCATGTTTTAATTTCGCCAAAGGATGTGGATTCTGATGTTGGTGATACATCGTATAGGTTGGCTATTGCAGAGTCTACGTCTACTGTGCCGTTTAACACTCCGCCGTGAACCATAACATCAGCACCATCACTTGAAATTGCAATCATTGATTCAATGTGTACGTTCATCAGAATCATCGGAGCAGAGTCCCCATCAGTATGCAAATCAACTCCTTTAGTGCAAGATGTGACCGTTGTATCAGAAACTTCCAGGGATGCTGAAGCCCTGCCATGATGGGCAGTAATGGCTGTTCCACTGCCTCCACAATCAATATTCAGATTGGACAAACTACCTGCTGAATTGTCCAAATCGACTGCAGGAGCCCCGGTAATAATTGCTGTATCAATTATTATCTCTCGATTATCTGCACCACTCACAGATGTAATGTTCAAATTATTCATTTCAAAACCATCTAGATTGTTTACCACCAAATCTACGCCCTCAAAGTTCGATAAGTGGCCCTCAACTGCTCCCAAACTTACTGTATCTATGACATTGAGACCGTCTACCATCAACTCAACCGCTTGGGCCCAAATTGCGTCAGATTGGCAATTTTGCATCTCGACATTTTCCATTGTGATCGAAACTGAACCCTGAGATTCAACGCAATGTGAAGCAGAATCAGTGAATGTAGTAGATATTAGGTGAAGAGTGCCTTGTGCAGAATTTGTTGTTCTCAATAATGGTTCTGCACTACTTGAGCGTGCTAATGAGGCATGGCTGAATATCACCTCAGCATCGCCACTTACCGTCATCAGTGGTGAGCCTTCGACCAAACTTGAGCCTAATATCTGAACCAAGGTTTCAGCATTATCACCAACTACTAAACCACCCCACCGAGCACCTCCGCCCATTGAAGAGATTGTGGAATAACCTGAAGTGAATGTGCCTTCAACTGTTATTGTTACCTGGTCTGCAATACGCAAGTATGCACCGTCATTAATGGTCATCGTTTGTCCTTGAGGCACAACTAGGTCGCCGGTCAAGTGATAGGGGCTCCACAATTTTTCAAGAATTAGCCATTCGTCTAGAGTTCCTGCCTCAATCGTTGATGCAATGAATGTGTGCTCCATCGAGCTGGATGTATCCCAAGCCATCAAGTCTGAAATCTGACCCCATTGCATTTCGACTTGCATTAATCCTGTTGTGACTGTTCCGCTTGAATCGACCAATAGGGAAGTTGTTGATTTGCTAGCCTCACCATTAGAATCAGTTGTTACGCTTTGCCCATCAATTGTTATTGTAGCGCCTTGAACGCCTACACCTTTGTCAAGAACCGCCACATGTAAAGTGTTTACAATTTCCAAGGATGCGCCAACTCCGACACTAACGTTTGGTGAAACGCTTCCCGAGTTTATTGTAACTCTACAGGAATTATCTAATTGCGTATCTCCAGCAACATGCAAATTGTACAAAATGAGGTCACTTTGACAAGAAGTCCAGAGCACATCTCCCATTACTGAAAGATTAGAGTCCACTGAATCGCTGAATAGCCCTGAATGTGAAATTATGTCTCCATGGAATTGAGAGTTCATTCCTTCAAAGTCCCCATAACTGTTTACAATTAGAGTTGCAAATTCAGGTATTTGCAGACTCGTAGATTGAAGAATCAATTGTGCATTAGATGGAATTGTAATGTTACCACCTGCCATGTGCGGAGACCCATCCTCGGTGGGGCCAAGAACCACAACTGAGCCTGCGCCTAGATTCCAATCACCTTGGGGCATGATTGGAACCTGGATTGTATGCGATCCACCTTGAACTCCTGCAGGAGTTGAAAGAGCCCCGACTCCTGCATAAGTTGCTGTGATTTGTGAGCCGCTCTCGCTCACTGGTAATACCGCGCTTCCACCAGATGCTGTTCCACTGAATCCTAGAACCTGCCAGTCTGCATCAACTGGATTGCCAGTCAAATCCTCGAAGGTAATTGTCATCTCCCAAATACGGTTGCTGGTTGTTGTGTTCAAACTGAGAGTTTGGCTCGTTCCGTAATTTAGAACGCCATCTCCCTCAGAATCAAATCCGAGGTTGCTCGTAGAAGTCCATGACCAAACCGTAACTTCAGATTCTGAGTCAACAACAACTGCATCTTCGTGGAAACTCGAGGTTAAGGTCCTNAGTACTGCGTTTGATGAAACCATTACAATGCCGTTATCGGAAACCCTGGTTACTAATGAATCCGATACATGGATGGCTGAAGAACTTCCAAACAAGCCCTGTTGACTAGAATCCAAGAGAGTCAAATCCTCTGATTCTAAGACCGATTCATACACATTCATGCTGTGTGCAAAACCGCTGACAGAGATATCTTCTGCATCTATATTGCACCACCAGGCTTCCATTCCAATACTTCCAGACTCAAACTGATTGAATGGCATATTGATATGCAAATCTGAGAATGTATGAGCTCCCTGAAGAATATCGATTCCTTTCTCTCCACCTGCTGAGATGTTAACTACCACAGAATCTAAAGTGGTTGCTGAAATACCTGAAAAGGAGATTCCGAGTCTGTCAGATTCAAACAGTGTGTCTGAAATTGATAGCGTTCCCGTACCAGAGGCTTTGAGTGCGGTATCNGTNGATTGNACGTGAGAAGAAGACACAATGTAATCTCCACTACCTGCCAAAGCCATTCCAATCCAAGGGGCATCGTAGGAATTCATCCCTGACGAAAACTGTCCTGTGACAGTAATATTGGAAAGTGCCACAGTTCCTGATGTTCGCAAATCAATTGGGGTTTCAGGGCTGTCTGCAAAGAAAGAGGAATCTGAAATTGCTAAATCNCCAGCAGACCATGAGTTGACCAATCTCTCGCCAGACATGTCGATATTCGAAACAGAAAAACCTGTAGAGTCGATTGATACGACTGCATTGGTTGCATCCCCTTCCATTCCATCAACATCACCTGACACTCCAGAAGAAATAGTTAGAGCATTTCCTACTCCTGTTGTGAATTCTAATTCTTCGACATCAGCAGTTCCACCAGCCAATGCAAGACCAACGCCTGCGTTACTGAATGTAGCATCAGTCAACACAATGTCTCCGCTAGAATGAATGCCTCCTGAAACATCGTCGATATTTGCCGCCGTAATGTCAATACTGCCTGTTGAGCGAATTCCATCATGATCGACATGGCTAATTGTTAAGCCATCAATATTGGCGGCACCGTCTATCTCTATTCCGATTAGACAATCCTCGATTGCAAGGGATTTGGCTGTTAATGTGCCATCGACAATCATGCACGATTTGGCATTTGAAATTGTGACGTTGTCCAATGTTGCTGAACCGATTGAAGAAATTGTAAGAGCATCCCATACTCCAGCATTATGAGAGCCAGGTCCTGTTGTCTGAATTGAGGACATTATAGTTGCATTGTCAGCAACTAAGGTGCCTTCAACNTTCATCCAATAATTCTGCATATCGATTGTGGTGCCTGATTTGATAGTTAGAGTAGTACCATGAGATACGGTATAATTACCCGTCATAGTATGATTTCCAGACAGGTCTACATCTTGCGTTGTAACCGTATCATTAGCAATAACAACCGACAAAGAAGAGAGAGCGATTAAGGCTGCCAGCAACAAGGAACGGTTTCTCATATTGTAATGTAAAGTCTCATCCACCATCAATACATTGCCTCCGAGTCTCCTACGGAGACTCATTTTGATTATCCCTAGAATAATCCCCGGCAGTGGGCCTGCCCAGATTTGAACTGGGGTCTGACGGCCCCCAGCCGCCAAGTATAGGCCAAGCTAACCCACAAGCCCTTGCCTGGGGAATCTGATTCGACTGAATTCACTCACGAGGTGCACTGAATGGTGCAACTTCTCTGATCAAGTCGATGTGCGAAACAAACATGCGGCGGCAGCAATATCGGTCGATGCCAAGTTCATCAAGTGCTGTCATGACATCGGTTCCTGCGTCCTTCTTTTCATTGAATTCTTCCCACTTGTGAGCGATTAGCCCCCCACAACTGAAACAACGTACTGGAATAATCATCTAAATCACCTGTAAGATTTCTGCTTCTTTCGGCGAGCACCACGACCGAGCTGATGTTTTGGTTCCTTTCTACGAGGGTCGTTGACTAGTAGGCTGCGATCAAATCGCAGATATTCGTCACGAAGTTCCTCATCAAGTCCTTCTGCACCACCATTGTAGTGAACTAGGCCACGTGCGATTGCAGTTCTAATTGCGTCGGTTTGGCCCATTATTCCACCACCATGTGTTAGAATGTTGATATCTACCTTGGATAAGCGGTTCATTGCATCTGCGATGATTAGCGGCTCCATTGCCTTGCGGCGAGATAAAGCAGGTTGCATAATTTCAATAGGTTCGCTATTGACACGAACTCTTCCCTTTCCAACCTTGACAGTTGCACGTGCGACCGCGGTCTTGCGCTTACCTGATGTGTGTACGACTTTCTTTCCTTTGCGAGCCATCATTGTTCACCTCCGTTCCATCGGTGTGCTGGTGCGCCTAGGTTAGCGCTAATATCTCCTAAGCGAACAAAGCGCTGAGGAAGAGGGCGTCGAATCTTACTGTCATCACCTGCTTCATGACCTTCTGGAAGATCGCCAGACAGGTGGCTAGGACAGCCAATTTCAACACGTAGATTACGAAGTGCACGGCGTCCACTGCTCTTTGCTTGGTATGGCAACATACCTCTGACGGTTCTCTTCAGAATCATGTCAGGCATTCTAGGGAAATATGGTCCCTTACGAGCATGGTTTAGTGCGTACTTATCGTGATAGGTTGCATACACTGAAGATGGCTTGCCAGAAACAACTGCCTTCTCAGCGTTAACAATTACCACTTGGTCACTGTTACCTGCACGTGTGCTCTTCAGAAGAATGTCTGCAACTGTGCTAGCCAAACGGCCTAGGACAAGTCCGTCGGCATCATAGACGAATGTCTTGCTATCAGCCAAGGATGTACACCCCCGATCCGTTTGGGTTTTCGTTCATTAATTCAGCAAGCGAAAGGACTCTGCCTCCTGCTGCCTCAATTTTCTCACGAGCTCCTGCGCTGACACTGTATGCGGCGACGTCGTGCTTGGCCGAAACTTCACCACTGCCGAGCAACTTGCCTGGAACGAGGACTGTTACGCCCTCAGGGCAATGGCGGCTCAAGCGGCTTAGGTTTGGTTGCGCCCAATTACTACGGCTCTTAGAAAGGCGTAGCGCGACATCTCGCCACAGAGGTGCGCCGGTCTCGCGAGACTGTGCCTTCAAATCGCCGATTAAATCGACTAGATTTGGGTTTGTCTTGCTTACGGGTTTACTCATATGACTCCCTCGATGCTTTAGAAGCAAGTCGCCGACCAACCACCCTGTTATGAAGGCACCGACGCGGGGGTTTTCTCGTTCGCGTCGTAGTAGGCCTTTTTCCGAGGGTTTTATTCAAGCAAAATTTCGCCTTTAGCGTCGAGTAATTCTACTGTTAATCCAGCAGCCCTTGCTTGAACAAGAATGTCGTTGTGAAGAGTATCTGAAAAATCATCCAAGGCCTGCAAAGAGGTTATTGATGCTACATCTGTAAGTTGGTCAATCAAGTGGTTTAGAACACAGGATACGCCGTACGCTTGTCCTGCCCTAAATGCGTGATCTACTCCCCCTATTTCTGGATCTTCAGCTTTCATTCGCAACATAACCTGTTGTGAATATGCAACCAATGCGCCATAAATCGATTCAATGATTTGTGCCGCTTCCAAATCGGTGAGTAATAGTTGTGCATTAGACAATGCAGCACGTACAGCAGAACCGTAGGCCCTGTGTGCTTCAATTGTGTTCGTTCCTTCTAGCATCATCGCCTGATCGATAAGGGTCTTCCAATCGCTCATAGGACAGCCACAAAGGGCTAGCCTCATCAACCCTACGCTGACGAATAGGCAAAGTCGGGTTAATGCCCGACTTCGCCTTGCTGCCGACTATTCAAATTTTAAAGTTAGAATTGTCAGCGTTTTCATCGATTCCTGCCTGCTTTACAGTCCCATCTGCAGCAACGAATTCGCCAGCCTTAGTTAGGCCACCGTACAACTTAGATTCGTGTTCCTCGGTACGAGTAATCATTCCTCCATCACCCAAAGCCATCGCTAGACTCTTTGTGATCTCATTCAGAGTTGCGATTGCACGGTCACGGTGACTTGGACCAATTTCGTGGTCAGAATAGCGTGCCTCTTCGAAGATTGCAATGAATGCATCTAATTGGTCTGCTGGAACCATATGGAATGCTCCACGGACCGCACTTTCGAATTCACGAGTTGTCTCGTAAACCTTCTTCATGAACCCATGACGTCGGAAGTGCTTGACCAACTGCTTGTAACAATCGAAGATGATTGCAATGTACTCGTTTGCAGCTTGTAACTGTAGCATTGTGTCGGTTAGAATACCTCGCAATGCTTCGACTTGGCGTCTTGCTACAACTCGCTGATAGTACATCACTCCAGCAACTATCGCTCCCAATAGAACAATAACTAACGCCAAAATTGAGGTTGGAGTAAATATTCCTTCACTCTGGTCACTGACCTTTGCCTTCATGTAGTGTACTTCATGGGTAATGTTGTCACTTGATTCTGCAAAGAATGTAGAACCTGGATAGTAAGCCTTGATTCTCCAATCACCTGGGCAAGGTTCACCTTCACAGGTCTTTCCAGCGAAAGCCCAATCGAATGATGCAATTCCTTGTTCGTTAGTGTAAGACTCATTTCGGCCTTCAACTACCCACTCCATTGTATCTGGGTCCCAGTATTCTCTGATGAAGAAAATCTCTTCATTTTCTACTGCTAAGTCTAGTCTGTCACGCAATAAAGCGATTTCACCGTGAACATTGTCATTTGTGTCCAATCCGTTATTATTGACATATGACCAAGAAGTCTTGACTTGCAGATCGACTCTGCTTCTTACAAGAACTACAATGTCCATGTGCGAACCATTCAGAACATTGCTTGTGTCCTTATCACAGCCTCCAGGTACGTTGAGATCCGGTTCAAATGCTACTCTCAACAATCTGAATCCTTCGAGTTCTCCGCCGGTTGTTTCAACCCCCTTGAGGCCAGGATTCTGGCTAGGATCGCCACTGAACCACTCGATCATTCCATCAGATTCTCTTGTGAAAATACTCGATAGTGGGCGTACATTCTTCTGCGGGTCGAGGTAAATGTTCAGACACTTTCCTCCGACGTGTTGTCCGTTGGACTGAGTCAAGATTGCATCGATGTGGAAGCTTTCCTTCAGGTATAGTACAGGGAATGCAGTTCCGTTGTTCGGTGCAACGAATGTTTCGACGCTTGACTTGAATGGTCCAACTTCAGCAATCTGTAGAGTTGAGTTGCTGAATACATCAAACTCGGTTTGTACTGTCTTGTTTTGATAGCGATAAGCATCGTTGTTATCCCATGCAGAATATGTCACCGTAACTCTGGCCTTACCTGCTAATACGTCAGATAGTGGGCATGTAATAGCAAACCTTCCATTGATGTCAGTAATTCCGTTGTAACATGCAACTGGCCCAGCAGGGCTGTTCACCATTTCATAGTTCACACGAACGTTTCTGAAAGTTAGGTTAGTGCCCAACTCATCGGTTAACTGACCGGTTACAACCATTGGTTTAGGAACAACTTCACCGGTCAATGGGTCGATTTCGCTAGTGTATACAATCTGGTCATCCACCTCCATGGAAGTTCTACCAATCAAGGAGAAACCGTTAGCATTGTACGCCATTTGTACTCTGAAGTGGTCGTTACCGACAACATCGACACATGGGTCCCACTTTCCTTGCATAGACAAGTACTCTGCCTCTAAGATTTCACAACCTTCGTTAGGAAGAGTTTCACGGAATCTAAGGTAAACGGATACAGGTCCAAATCCATCTGGTAAGAAGCTGTCAGGATCCTCACGTAGAATCTGTGGAGACAATGGTGAAACATTTGCCTTCAGACATCCAATGGACTCAGAGTCGTCCAGTTGGCCATTGCCATTGGAATCACGATCAGGAATTCCGTCACCGTTTCCATCGTAGAAACATAGGTGGCTTCCATCGACCTGAGGTTCTGGTAATGATATCAATCCTGCATTCGGTGCAAGTGTTGCAACGACCTGCCTGTGCATTACTCCTTCGAAGTCTAATCCTTCGTAGATGACATCTACCAATCCGCCATTAGGTGTTGTTGCGCCGCTTAACTCTCGACCACCAGAATCTCTGATTGTTGCTGTCTTGTTATCATCTGTAACTTGCGCAGTGAAATCCCATCTGTCTCCAGATTGGCGGATGTTTTCATCTGAAGAAATGACGTTAACATAAGTGCGCGAAACTACCCATACGCTCTGACTGTCAACATTTCCTTTCATCAACCTATTACCTTCGTAATCGAATTGTAGAGAATAGTTTCCTAAGGAATCCTCAGGATTAATCTCGAATGGAATAGAGAATGTTCCAAGGTCGTCCGTGTAATTAACACCGCTTCTTCCATCATAAGACCACGTCCAGGTTACTGGAGCGTTGCGTAGTGGTTGCAGTGAGTTATCTAGCAATCGAGCTTCAATCACTGTTGTAGTGTTACGATACAGTCTTGGAACGCTTGTCATTTGGAACTGAGTTGTTCCAACAACTGTGACGTTGATGTAAGCACCAGTTGCTGCAAGGTTGGTTGAATTACCTGTGAAGTAATACGCGTTGTTAGTAAAGTCCACACGAATTCCATAGGTTCCTGCTGCGTATTGGCTATACCAAGTCCAATTATACTCGAATGTTGCATCTCCGTCCTTCATTATCGGTCGCTGGGTGTAAGCTGTCTCTTGACTTCCCATGAATTGTCCGTTGCCGTCTATGTCAACTTGTAATGCAATTGGATCTTGGTCCCACGCATCGTTAGTACGATTTGTAACAGTACCACGAACTCCGAATGTTTCACCGGTATTCATCTCTGGAACGATCTCACATCGAACCGGACTAGTTGGATCAGTTGGATTTACTTGACCACAAGGCGGTAAGTCACTATCTCCTCCGTTAACTAATGAGATAAACCAATGAGTGGTGTTGACTGAAATGAAACCGCGTAGATTTATTGCCTCGCCTGGTAAATTATCTGGAATGCCATCCCAAAGGCTCGGGTAAGGCCTCAATACACTTGCTTCTGCAAATGTTACTCCTGCAGCATTCAGTGCTTGCTGGTGGAACAATGTAGCCCAGTTTCCGAANGTTCCGTCNCCATTGTTGATGGTTCCATCCCAGTAGTAAACTGCAGACAAACCGCTGACAATTAATTCTCCTTCGATGTTCATGCGNTGCATNACACGNACTGAGAACGGATCNGAAGANTCNCCNTGCAANTATGGGAACGGCCATTCATCTGCTAATTCTGGAACAACAGATGCTACAATCTCAATATCTCCNGCTGGTAAGCTNGTATTGGTGTANTCATACCTTAGCGGCATTCCNGTNTTNCTGTCAATTAGNACNTCNTGAGTCTTGGTNAAATCGTTCCANACAATTTCCTCATATCCTCCAGGAATCTGNCCTGGTCCGTTGTCCATTGTGGAATTCCACTGAACCTGTTTCCATGTTCCATTTGCACCAAGATTTTGTACGAATGTCAGAGATGCAAATCCGTCACTATCGGTTCTATATCCATCATTGTTGAATCCAGAGAAGTTAGATGGATTTGTTCTGTTACCAAACAGTCCGCCAGTAATTTCGAAACTGATTGGCGAATGAATGATTCTGTTGTCATACAATCCACGTGTCCAGTCGGCAGCATAGTGCGCCTTGAAATCTAACCAAAACGGTTGTTCATCGCTACGGAAGTAAGTCCAAGCNGAATAATCCACCGTCATGTTTGCTTCTGCACCAACAAAGTATGATTGTGACTGATTGCCATTGAATGCAAACATTTCAGTAACTTCTGCATAGACACGATATGTGGTATTGTCACCCACTACCAGATCTTCTGGATACAGGAATTGTCCAACTGTGAAGTTGCCCCACATATTGGTAATTACATCGATAGTNTCGATTGCAGTNGTGTTNTTTCCAGTCCATTCAATGTGAACCTGAACCGGTAGGCCAGGCGCCGCTTCGTAGGTAGAAGTTACAGGATTGAGCCAGTCCACATGTCCTCTGAAAATTGCTGGACTTTGAGCATCTAACCAAAGAGTGTCTGGGATGTCCATTGTAATGTATGTAGGTGCCTTATCATCAGCATCTAGAATACAATCGTTATCGCTATCCCAATCGCTGGATTCTGCTCCAGCATAACACGGGTCAGAGACATAATTCTCTTCGAGGTGGTCCCAATTGTTATCTTCTCTTGAATCATTATCGTCATCGTTGTCGATAGCATCAGGGCCGGTTGAAGGGTCGTTCGGGTTTGCGATTCCAACTCCTCCGCCGAAGTCATCATGGTCCCATGGGTTGGTAGATTCCGTATCGAATCTAAGTGGCCAAAGAAGAACTTCGTCCACATCGTGCATTCCATCTTCATCATCATCAACATCGATATCGTCACGAGTGCCGTCGTTGTCGTGGTCGAATGGAGCTGTAATCGAAACTTGTGCCTCAACTAGATTAGAGATACCGTCGCCATCGAAGTCATCGTCTGCCCAGTCAACAATTCCATCATTGTCATGGTCAAACGGATGTTGTTCTTCTCCAGAGAAACAACCAGGTTGCAACTCTTGAACTGTATCAAGTACGCCATTGTTATCATCATCAGGGTCTTCTGAATCTGGAACACCATCGTTATCATTGTCTACGTCATAGAATTTCGGAGACTTCAGACCTTGGCTCATGACACCCTTATCCCAAACAGCTTGGAACCAGCC
Organism: Methanobacteriota archaeon; assembly: GCA_002709705.1. Lineage (GTDB taxonomy): Archaea > Thermoplasmatota > Poseidoniia > Poseidoniales > Poseidoniaceae > MGIIa-K1. The sequence goes on from PAQE01000009.1 coordinate 27,968, forward strand.
ATCACCATCGACGTCCTGATCGTTTCCATCGTCATCAAGGTCATCACAGTTGAGACCTGTGAAGAAGTCCGAACCATAGTCTTGATTTGCATCATCATCCAAATCATCATTCGTATCTACTTCGAAGAAGTCCCATATTCCATCGTTGTCGTCATCAACATCATTCCAATCATAGATAGCGTCGTAATCTTCGTCTAGATCTACTGTGTTGTTAGTAAAGTCNCCATCAACGTCACCATCTTCAGCGTTCTTTAGCAAGTCTGCTCCTAANTCATCAGGGAAACCAACAGTTCCAGCATTTGCAGCATCATCAAAGTTCCACTGCCAAATTCCAGTANCCAATCCAATCCAAGTTAGGAAAGCATCTCTGTTGTCCTGTATCTGAGCATATGAAATCGCACTTTCTTCATCACCATCTCCTCCGAAATCGTAATGCCAGCAGCCACCAGTTGGCTCTGTCTGTGCTGTACCTGTGTAATCAGGAGTGCATGTCCAATCATTTCCTCCTTGGACCTTACCTCCGGCACCTTGGTCGAAGTTGTAGTCTGGCCTTGTAGAATAAGGAGACCCGAAGTTTGCATTGGTTCCTGTCAATGGCATGTGATATGCAACAGCGTATGCAAAGCCACAAGTGAATCCTGAGCCTAATTGGCCCACGGTCATACCACATTGTGTTAGGTCAATTGTGCCTCCCATCTTGAGATCGTCAACATCCATTAAACCGTCGTTACCTTCGTCTTGGTCCCACCAATCAGGCATACCATCTGCGTCTTGGTCAGTATCCAATCCGTTGATCAGGGAATCTCCGTCTGCATCAATATCCCACTCGTTACCACCGTTGTATGATGACCATCGAGTAAACATGAACCAGTAGAATTCTGGAACGTTTCCACCAGTTGGCGGGTTAGTGGTTGCATCAAATCCGTTGTAGTTGATTACAACATCTGCGAATGGGTTTGCATTCCAAACCAAAGCCCAGTAGTTGTCGACATTGGCGGTGTAATCTTGGTTGTCTGCGCTGCCATCAAGGTCAGCACCATCTCCAAGAGGATAGTANGGGGTTGCGAAAGCGTCTGTAGCATCGAAATCAACNATACCACANTTTCCGTCATCTGGATCGTANAGGTCATTCAGACCATCATTGTCGTCGTCCCAATCGATATCATTAGGCAGTCCATCTCCATCGATATCTGAATCCACATCGTTTGGCCCATCATCACGGTACAAGCTTCCATTGATCTGGTGGAATACTGCATCATTGTCAAAGTCACAATCCCAATCGATGTCGATGATGTCTATGATTCCGTCTCCGTCGTCATCGATATCGTCCCAGTTGGAAATTCCATCGCCGTCCCAATCGTTGAATTGAGAGTAGGATGCTCTTTCAGTCAGNCATCGNGGGTCNGGGTTNGGAGGGTTAGGGTTTGCAGGTGACATACATGTTGCAATCCATGCTTCTGAATTCATGGATAGAGGATATGTATCATTCTCGTTTTCAATTTGGTCATTATCAATATCGTATGCGAAATCGGTTGCTGTGAATTGGGTTTGCACAGCATCATCAGGTGTTGGAGTTCCGCCCATGTCAGTATCTAGCCAATCCCAAATTCCGTTGTAATTCTGGTCAAATGGCCTGAATCTATCGTCATCCAAATCTGCATCATAATCCATTTCACAGTCGTGTCCTGGNGTGTTNTCGGTATCTGCACCTGGGGTTTGGTAAGGAGAAGAATCTTGGCCAGTGTAATCGTTTAGTCCATCACCATTAGTATCGATGTTCCAACATACATCAGGGATTCCGTCATTATCATCATCAGGATCATACATATCTAGAAGGCCATCGTTATCGTCATCGGTATCAGAACTGTCTGGAACTTTGTCATTATCATTGTCAGGGTCAATGAAATTCGGTATACCGTCTCCGTCCAAGTCGCCATCAACAATCGTGGTAAATGCAGGAGTTCCTGCTGCACCGTCTCCATCTTCGCCACCAGCGTAGTCGAAGTCGTCATTAGCGTCCACCTTAGCAGCTTCTAAATCAACGAAATTGATACCTGCAGAATACATTCTGTATTGGTTGAAGTTCCAAGTGACTGGAGCATCGAACATTGCACCGCTGGCATCCATGTCGCCGGTGATGCTAGCATCGTATGGGTTTGCATCATTCCAGTCCACAGTACCATCGTTGTCATCATCGTTGTCAAAGTAATCCTGATCNCCGTCATTGTCGAAGTCGCAAGGCCAGCGGAATTGGTCAATTCTGCCGTCGTTGTCATCGTCTTCGTCATATCTGCCAGCACCTGAACCATCGGAGTCTTCGTCTGTAACTCCGTCGTTATCGTGGTCAAACGGTTGTTGGTCTGCTCTGTATGCAATTCCAACAGGTTGACCAGTTAGAGGATGGATAGTAGTAGGTTCAACGAATCTGTGCATTGAAACATTTCTTGGGTCTAGACCCTGAGCTTCAAGTGCAGCGTAATCGATTGGNCCTTCAAGGATTCCGTCATTGTCATCGTCCCAATCTAAGTGGTCTTGGATTCCGTCGTTATCGTGGTCGTATGGGTCGGTTCCAAAGCATCCATCGAATCTCTCGAGTAAATCATAGATTCCGTCATTATCATCATCGAGATCATTCAGGTCGTCAATTCCATCGTTGTCGTGGTCATCTGCACCAGATTCTTCCAGCATTAATCCGTAAGTTGGATTCAACGACAAAGAGGATGTATCGTAAATCTGCCCATACATTGCACCTGGGTCNGACCATGTCAAATCCCACAGTGCATCATGCATTTGCAGACCATATTGAGGAGGCATTCCTCCGTTCCATTCGCCTTGGCCGCCTTGGTCGGTAGATTGTACATCACTCTGTTGAAGCGGATCGGCATCAACCAATCTTGTTTCAACTTCGTATTCGTGATTCAATGTAGAAATCAACCCTAACCAAGTACTTGTAATCATCAAGAACACAAGACCTACAGATACTGTGGACTTGCGNCTATTCTCAAACTTCTGTGCAAATTGTCTTTTTGAGAGCATAGCTACCTCTCCGGAATCATCTCGTGACTGACGCCGACTATATCAAGCGCGCTACGCGCATGTGCGNAATGGTATCACGNGAGTGTTTGAGTATCAACTCTCAGCATTTTTGAAAAGAAAGGAAAATGGGGGGATTTCACCGGGGGCGAACCCCCGATGAAATCAGCTGACCCGAACCTAATCGAACGGGTATACAACAACTGCCTAAACAATTTCAGTAGTTTCAAACTTCAAAGACATCGATGATTCCATCATTGTCGTCATCGTCGTCGACGTGGTCTTCAATACCGTCGTTGTCGTGGTCGAATTGACCAGTTAGGTCGTTACCGTCGTTAGCTTCGAACCAGTCAGACAAGCCGTCGTTATCGTCGTCTGTGTCTGTGCTGTCCCAGATTCCATCATTGTCGTGGTCGTAGCGGTAAGCGCCAGTAGCGCCACCGATTTCATCCACNTCTAGGATGTTATCATTGTCGTCGTCGGTNTCNTCTNNNTCGTCCATNCCATCGTTGTCNTGGTCACGCATTCGGTCTTCACCNNCGTCCCTTACACCGTTGTTGTTNNCGTCATCNAAGTCGTTGCGGTTGTCNATTCCATCGTTNTCNATGTCAANGTCAACNNCGATCNTNGATNCCNTCNTTNTCATGGTCGTAGATGTNNGTGCTNTCGATNNCCGTCNTNANNNTCNTCACGGTCNTNGATNCCNTCACCATCGTCNTCGTTGTCTTCAGCGTCGTCGATGCC